>JAHJUC010000574.1 GCA_018829385.1 Alphaproteobacteria bacterium | reverse complement strand
ACTTGATCGAAAATTACTTTGGCAAACTGAAAGAAAACAGAGGGGTAGCAATGCGCTCTTGCAAAACCGACCAGAGTTTCAAAGCCTTCATCTCAATCGCCGCAACGCTCATTCACATAAGGTGAACGTCAACAGTCCCTAGCATCAGGCGCAATGTAACTGCCATCAGAAGTCGTTTCCTGGATTTGTCGAGCACCAATTGCAAAGATCCAGCTCAATTTGTTCTTCTTATGATAGGCTAAAATATCTTAATAAAGATATCTGCGTGACGCAGGATGACGGACGTGCACTGGCAACTCGACCTGTCGTTCAGAGAGGATGCCGCGCGCAACCGGAAGGACAACGGCCCGGGCAGCCTTGCCGTCTTGCGCCGCCGCGCGCTCGACGTCGTCAGACGGGACACTTCGAAAGGCTCGCTCTCCATCAAGCTCAAGAAAGCTGGTTGGAGCGACGACTACTTACGGAGCATCCTCAACGGCTTGGCCGCTCCGTGAGGCAAACGCGATTGCCCTGTGTGGCTCCTGATCCAGTCGTCGAGGTCGGCTTGCAGGTCGTCCGGTTGACCCGATGGCAGAGGCCGCATAATCATCCAATTCGCACCGCCGCCCGTCGCGCTTTTCAACATCGAGCGGGACATTCCCCCACCCCGGCCTTCTGCACGGAGCAAGTCACCGAAGTTGCCAAAGGGTGTCGATCTCAATAAGTGAGATTCCCGAGGATTGTCGTTGACGGGCTTTCGCAGCAATCCACGATCCAGGAGGAAACCTCTCGATGGCAAGGAAACCGGAGCACAAGCAAAGCAGCGCCGACAAGGCGCTGAAGGTTCTTGATCTTTTCACGGAAGATTTTCCGGCTTGGACGGTCGAGATGCTGATGAAGGAACTGGATGCAACGCGGGCCACCACGTATCGGTACGTCAAGGTGCTATACGATGCCGGACTGCTGGCGACGGGAGCGGGAAGCAGTTATGTGCTCGGCCCCCGCATCATCCAGCTAGATCGCCAGATCCAGCGGTCGGATCCGTTGCTGCAGATCGCCCTGCCGATGCTCGAAGAGGAAAAATCGCCCCTCATCGGCTCCAAGAGCATCTCGAGCCTCTATGGAGATCAGGTGCTGTCGGTCTATGTCGAAAAGTGCGATCTCGACATTTTTCTGACCATGCAGCGGGGCCGGGTGTTTCCGCTGGTCTACGGGGCGCCTTCCCGGATCATCCTGGCCCATTTGCCTCCCTATCAGATGAAGAATTTCTACATTGCCAATGCCGAAGATATCGCCTGTGCGCATCTTGGCGAGACATGGGAGGATTTCCGCACCTCGATGCAACGTCTCCGCAAGCAGGGATACTGCATTGGCAGCGAGATAAACCCCACTGTTGTCGGGATCTCGGCGCCGATCTTTCACGACAAGTCCGCCGTCTCGGCCAGTCTGAGCTATGTGCGCCGCCTCGAGATAACCTCCGACGCGCAGAAAGCGGAACTCGCCGAGCTCGTCGTGGCCGCAGCCGACCGAATTTCCAAGCAGCTATTGTCCTATCGGCCGGAACGCGGAACGCGCGGCCCCGTCTTCACGACCCCTCGGATGTCGGTTTGACGGCCTTGCCGGCGATCCCGCGCGCCGCGTAAAGCGGACCGTCCTCATAGGCCAGCACGACCAGTTCGACCGGCTGGTCCAGCGGCGTGTCGTCCAGCACACGGGTCGCCATGCGCAGTCCTTCGTCGAGGTCCACGATCCCGACCCGATAAGGCAGGTCCGCGGCAAAGACGGCGGGTCCGGCATGCACCGTTGTCGCGGAGTAAAGCCGGCCTCTGCCCGACAGCTCGGTCCACGACACCCGGTCCGACCAGCAGTGCGGGCAGATCGGTTTCGGCGGAAAGCTCGACCGGTCGCAGTCGTCGCAATGGGTCGTGCGGAAGACACCCTTGTTGACGGCATCCCAGAAGAGCTTGGTGAAATCGCTCATGCGGGGCGGGTAGGCGCGTGCGCCGTCGGTCGGGATGATGGGTCGGGTCATGCCACTGCCTCCAGAACGTGAACCATCGCGGCGTTGTAATTGCCCAGTTCGGTGCAGGCGAGCCCCAGTTCGGCGTTCCGCACCTGACGGGCACCGCCGCGCCCGCGCAGTTGCTCGAGCAGTTCGTAGTAGCTGTAAAGTGCCGTGACATAGGCCGGATGCCCGCGCGACAGAAGGCCACCCGAGGTGCAGATCGGAATGCGCCCGCCGAGCGCCGTTTCCCCGCTTGCAGCCTGCCGGGCCCCCTGGCCGACGGGACACAGGCCAAGCGCCTCGGCCACCAGCACCTCGACGATCGTGCAGGGCGCATACACTTCCGCAAGGTCGATATCCGCCGCTCCGATGCCGGCATCGGCAAATGCCTTGGCGCCGGCACGTTGCGCGGCCAGAAACGCGATCATGTCATTGGGAACTTCGCTGATCTGGTGCGCGCCTTCGTGGTAGAAACCTTCGCCCCTGATGTTGACGTATGGCCTGCCGGTACCCTTGGCGACATCCTCCTGCGCGACGACGAGACAGACCGCGCCATCGCCGCGCCCCGGCACCTCGAACAGCCCCAGGGGCTCGACGATCGGCCTTTGGGCAAGAACGTCGTCCAGCGTCATCGGCTTGCGGAACTGGGCAACCGGGTTGTCCATGGCGTGACGGCGGTTCTTCACCGCCACCATCGCCAGATCCTCGCGCGAAGAATTGTGCTCGTGGATGTAGCGCACCGCATCCATGGCATACCACGAGATCGGCGTGAATCCGAACGGGGCGTGGAAATCCACATCCCCCGTGGCCCGCATGGACGACATCATGTGCTCGGGCGCGGCGGTGCCCGTCTCGAAATTGATGCCGAGCGCGAGCGCGACCCGGGTGCGCCCCAGCCGAACCTGATCGACGGCGACCTGGAAGGTCAGCGCCGGAGTCATGCCATTACCCATCACCTCCATCACCAGCCCGTCGCAGGGCAGGCGCATGTAATTCGCCATGAACGTTGCGAAATATTTCTGCTGCGTATAGGGCCGAGGCAGGGTGAAGATCATCGAGCCGACATCTTCCTTCTCTAGGCCCGCATCGGCAAGCGCCTCGACGATCAGGCTGGCGAGAACCTCGTGCTCCAAGTTCTGGGTGCCTGCCTCGCTCAGTCCCTGCAACTTCCCGACCGGCAGCGCCGCACCACCCAGAATGGAAACATTGCCTGCGTACATCAAACTCCCTCCCGTTCGCCATCCGCGCCCGCGGCGCGGAACAACTCATATCGCCTTCTGGTCATGCTTGCAAATAGTCTCGCACTGTGGGAATTTTAGTTGTGCGGGCTGTTTGACGCCGCCGGAGACCGACTGACATGCCCACGGTTGCCACCAATCCAAGCCCGATTTCCCGACGCATGAACGGGCTGCCTGGCTGGTCGGAGCTGATCGGCCTGATGCTGATCGGCCTGATGATTTTTCAGGGAATCGACAGATGGCTGCATGTCTCTACCCTGGGTTTCCCGAGCCTGTGCATCATGGTGGCGCTCGTTCCCTATCTTCTGTTGCGCGGCGGGAAGGTCGGCCGTCTCTTCGTGATGCTTTCGGTCCTGTCGGCGGGACTGGCCTTGATCAGGCTGGAAAACGCACCCGAAGTCCTGACGGAAGCGCTGACCCGGGCGGCCTTCTTCCAGGCGTTCCTGACCGCCGTCTTCACGCTTCAGGAAGCCGCATCCCGGTCTTCGACCATCAACCGCGTCGGCCTTTTCCTGATCTCTCAGCCACTTCGGAAACAATCGATCCTTACCCTGCTGGGCACCAATCTCATGGCCCTGATGATGAACATGGGGTCGCTTGTCATGATCGGAACGCTGGCCCGGGATCGCATGGTCAACGACGACACCGGCGACTCCGGGGCGACTGAACGCGGATGGATGACGGCGGTCGCAGCACTCCGCGGCTTCTCACCCACGGCCACATGGTCGCCGCTGGCCTTGCCGCCTGTCTTCCTGTCGTCGCTTTATCCCGAGGTGTCTCTGGCTGAAACCATGATGGTTGGCGTCGTGATTTCCGTCGCGATCCTTGCGGTCAGCTGCCTCTTCACTTTTTGGCAGGCGGCGGCAATCGCTCGCAAAAACCATGCTCCCGATGCAGAGGCTGTACCCCTTCCCGGGCGAAGCATCGCAAGACTCACTCTGCTATTGAGCGCGATCTTCGCGGCGATCTATCTTTCTGCGCACCGGCTCGAGATGTCGACCTCCGCCGCCGTCCTGGTCATCATTCCCGTCACGTCGTGCCTCTGGCTGACTGTCGGGCAGGGGCACACGTTTGGTTCGCTGGTCGAAGGCCCCTTGCAAAACATGGTTTTCCACCGCTTGCCCATTCAGGCGGCTGAAACGAGCGTCATCGTCTCCGCGGCCTTTCTCGGCCCCGTGCTCATCGCGCTGTTCCCGATGGAGGAGGCGGCGCAGGTGGTGATAGGGGCGCACTTGTCGGGGGCCTGGCTGCTGTCGCTGATTTTCCTGGGCATCATCGCTCTGGCCATGATCGGCCTCAATCCCGTGCTGACGTCGACCCTCGCCATTGCGGTGCTGGGTGATCCGGGCAATTTCGGATTGACACCTCTGATGATCATCACCGTCATTCTGCCCGCATGGGCGCTCGCGGCGCAGTTTTCGCCCTACACGGGAACGGCGACCATCGTTAGCCGCATGTTCAACGTGTCGCCCGAGAGACTGGTTTTCGTTCGTAACGGGCCGTTCATGGTTCTGAGCCTGACCCTCGCACTTCTTGCCATCCATGTGTCCCATCCCGGATGATCGCGTAAGCCCCCTCGGCGATCGGTGTTGTTCATGGCAAGAACGGGTTTGAGGGACGCAGTTTCCCCGGCGGGTGGTGCAAGAGGCCGCGCGCCGCGCTGCGTCGGAGGTTCTGCGCGGTTTCCTCATGCACCCCCGCCGGGGCATGCCGTGAGAAAAAGCCCTCAATCAGCCTGAGGTCATTGCGGGTCGTTGAATAATCTCGCATGATGGGAAATATACCCAATGAGACCTGGAGGAGGTAGCGCGATGCCCGCCGAACCGGCACAATCGAAAATCATCCCCGAAGCTGCGCACGAACCTGGCGAAGCCAAGCGCCGCCCGATGTACGATTTCCCCGTGCATCCCGCCTCCGGCGCAAAGAAGCCGGGTCCGCTGACAGGCATCCGCGTGATCGACTTCACCCATTTCATCGCCGGTCCGCTCGGGACGATGATGCTGGCCGATCTGGGCGCGGAGGTGATCAAGATCGAATCGCCGAAAGGCGAGGATTTCCGTCAGTTTCCACCTGCCGATCCCGCGCTTGGCGGCGAAGGGTCGCCCTTTCTCTGGACCAACCGGAACAAGAAGAGCGTTGTGCTGAACCTCAAGACCAGGGAGGCGCAGGAGATCGTGCGCCAGATGGTCGCCAAGGCCGATGTGCTGGTCGAGAACTTCTCGAGCGGCGTGATGGAGCGGTTCGGACTGGGATACGAAGACCTGAAGACGGTCAATCCCGACCTCATCTACACCTCGGTTTCGGCCTACGGCCGTTCGGGGCCCTACGCCGACCGCCTCGGGTTCGATACCGTGGTGCAGGCCGAAAGCGGTTTCATGTCGTTCAACGGTTTCCCCGATCGCGACGGCATCCGGGTGCAGCCCGTGATCATGGACAGTTCCACCGCGATGATGGCCGCGAACGGCATCCTTGCCGCCCTCTTCCGGCGTGAGCGCGAAGGCGGTGGGCAGCGAGTCGAGGTTTCGCTCTACGAGACGTCGATGATCATGGTCGGTTACGGGGCGATGCAGTATCTGATGAATGGGGTCGAGCCATCCCGGATCGGCAATTCCAGTAACGACACCGCACCGACGGGTGTGTTCCACACCAGCGACTCGGCATTTTTTGTTTCGTCGTCCAACACAGCGATCTTCCAGCGCATCTTCCGCCTGATCGGCCGGGACGACGTGGCCGACGACCCCGCGCTCCAGGATCGGATGGAGCGTTTGAAGCGCCGCGAGTGGATGCGTGAAATCCTCGCGGAGGCGTTTGCCAGGAAGCCCTGGGCCTACTGGGAGCCCAAGCTGCGCGAGGCGAACGTGCCCGCCGGCGAGATGCGCACGCTGGCCGCAGCCCTGCATTCCGATGAAACGCGTGCGGCCAATCTGGTGACGCGTGTGCCCCATCCGACCGCCGGTTTCGTTCCCAACATCGCACTGCCCATCCATCTGTCGGATTCTCCCGTCGTCGATCCGGTCGCCGCGCCGATCCTCGGGCAGCACACCCGGAGCGTGCTGGAGGAGATGGGATACGACGCGGACGGGATCGCCGAACTGCGAAAAGCCGGTGCTTTCGGCCCGTTCGAGCCGAAGTGAGCGACCTCAGGACATCGAAGTGGAGGAGATGCGATGAAAGGCATGTTCATCGAGGATTTTGAAGAGGGCAGGGTCGACATCAGCCCGGGCCGCACTGTCACGGAGACGGATGTTGTCGCCTATTCATGGGTGTCGGGTGACGTGAATCCGATGCACACGGATGCGCAATACGCGGCCAAGTCGCCCATCGGCGCACGGATCGCCCACGGCACGCTGGGTATGTCGATCGCCACGGGCCTGAGCGCCCAGATCGGCGGGCTGATCGGCACCGCGATCGCGGCGATCGGCGTCGACGACTGGACGTTCCTGAAGCCGATCTTCATCGGCGACACGGTGACGCTTCACGCCACAGTCGT
Source organism: Alphaproteobacteria bacterium (assembly GCA_018829385.1). Taxonomy (GTDB): domain Bacteria; phylum Pseudomonadota; class Alphaproteobacteria; order Rhizobiales; family Rhizobiaceae; genus Hoeflea. The sequence goes on along the minus strand of JAHJUC010000574.1, from coordinate 45,299 downwards.
CAGCGCACGGGTCAGTTCATCCAAGCCGGACCGGGGCATCCTGATCCGCCGCATGGAGTTGAAGAACCAGCGTGGCGACATCGTCCAGAGCGGACTCATGAAGACCATGGTGCGATCGCGCGCGGTCTACGGCAAGGACAAGGAACAATGACAATGGAATTCATCAACACCGCCGGTCTGACCGACGATCAGAAGATGATCCGGGAAACGACGCTGGATCTTCTGAGCAAGCATCTCCCGTTCGAGTCGATCCGCCAGATGGACGACGACCGCGAATTTCCCCATGCCGCGTACAATGCCCTCGCGGAGGCCGGCTTCACCGGGCTGTTCTATCCCGAGGAATACGGCGGTTCCGGGTGCAGCCACTCCGACCTGACGGCCCTGGTCGAGGCGCTCGGATATTACTACACCGGGATCGCCCAAGCCTACATGACCACGGTGATCTATGCCGGGATGCACATCGTCAACAGCGGCAGCGACGCGATGAAAAAGCGGGAGATCCCCGATATCATCAGCGGCAAGACAAAGCTGGCCCTGGCGATGTCCGAACCTGGCACGGGCTCGGATGTGGCGGGGATCAAGACCTCCGCCATCCGGCAGGGCGATCACTATGTGCTGAACGGCAACAAGATCTGGATCACCTGCGCGCATGTGGCCGACAAGCTCGTGGTCGTGTGCAAGACCGACCCGAATGCGGGCCGCCACAAGGGCATGAGCACCCTGCTGGTCGACACGTCGCTTCCGGGGGTCGAGATCCGGCCGCTCAAGATGATGGGACGGCGCACCACCCATGCCAACGAGGTGTTCTTCACCGATGTGAAGGTTCCGGCAGAGAATCTGATCGGCGAGGAAGGCGGCGCGTGGAAGAGCCTCATGAAATGCCTGAATGTGGAACGTCTTTGCCTGTCGGCCATTTCCGCCGGCCACTGCTTCCGCATCACCGATTACGCGACGGCTTACGCGCGCGACCGGATCCAGTTCGGACAGCCGATTTCGCAATTCCAGGTCATCCAGCACAAACTGGTCGACATGCTGATCGCGTCGGAAACCGCCCGGCAGGTCACATGGCGGGTCGCGTCGCTGATGGATCAGGGGGAGAACCCGATCCGCGAGACGTCGATCGCCAAGATCGTGACCTCGGAGGCGAACGTGAAGTGCGCGGATATCGGGCTGCAGGTCATGGGTGGCGCGGGGTATTCGTCGGAATACATGATGGAGATGTACTATCGCGATTGCCGGGTCGGACCGATCGGCGGCGGATCGAACGAGATCCAGCGCAACATCATCGCCAAGCAGATGCAACTCTGAGCGACCGGCAGGCGGCTTGCCGTGAAAGGCGGGCCGATCCGGCCCGCCTCCCTTCGGCGCGGTTGCGCAGATCCACTACTCGCCGCGATGCCCCTGTCCCCGGCGACACTTGTCGTGCGGCGCTCGGGACTGTCTCACGAAGCCGTGCCCCAGCCCACCTCAGGGCAATCGCGTTTGCCTCACGGAGCGGCCAAGCCGTTGAGGATGCTCCGTAAGTAGTCGTCGCTCCAACCAGCTTTCTTGAGCTTGATGGAGAGCGAGCCTTTCGAAGTGCCCCGTCTGACGACGTCGAGCGCGCGGCGGCGCAAGACGGCAAGGTTGCCCGGGCCGTTGTCCTTCCGGCTGCGCGCGGCATCCTCTCTGAACGACACGTCGAGTTGCCAGTGCAGGGCGTTCTCGATGGCCCAGTGATCGCGGACCGTGGACAGCAGGACCTCGGGCGCAGGCATCCAGGACAGGGCGAAGAACCGGGTTTCGGAGGTCACCTTGCCGTCCGTTTCCCGGGTCGCCTCGATCCGGCCGAACCCCTTGAGGCCCGGAAATTCATGGTAATCTCCCAATGCCCTGGCCGACACCACGAGGGCTTTTCGGGTCTCCTTGCGGCCGTGTCCGGCCTCCGCGGTGACCGCTTCGGGATGGGCCGCCTCGAGGCCGGTGAAACAGCCGCGAGCGTCGGACAGGAGCGACTCCTGATTGCCTTTCAGAGCGAGGCACCAGTCGCCGCCGCCGGCGTTGATGGCTGCAACCGTTCGGCGATTGCAGTGCAGCGCGTCGCCGGTGACCACCTTGCCCCGGAGCGCGATCAGCCCCAGCGCCTCGATCGCCGCATCGAGTTCCGTGCCCCGGTCGGCGGGCACCGTCGCCAGCGTCAGGCGCAGCCGGGCCGCGTAGGCCGAGACCATCATCCGCGTCCGCGCGCTCTCGGTCCTGTCGCGCGCGCCGCGCAACGCCTTGCCGTCGATGGCGATCACATCGCCGTCCCCGAGAAGCGCGGAGATATCGGCAAGCACCTTGCCGAAGGCGGCATCGAGTGCCTTCGGGTCGATCATCCTGAAGACCTCCGAGAAGGTATCATGCGACGGGATGGCATGCCTGAGCTTCAGGAAGTCCCTGAAAAGGCTCTCCTTTGCGCGGCCGAACGCAGCCATCTCGGCACAGGAACTCGACCCGCACAGCACCGACACGAAGGCGATGACGAGCAATTCGCCAAGGTCATGCCGCGCGTTGCTGGCGCGTGGATCTGGAACGTCATCGAAGGCGGACAGGAAAATCTGCATGGTGGCAAGGGCTCCGTGAACTGACACCCAAGCCTCAGAATCCATCGCTCCGTCAGACGCAAGTTCAACCGTTCACGGCCCCAGTTCCAAACGCGATTCCCCTGCAGCCCACCCGCGCTTTCCGGCGCTTGACGAACCTGCAATATTCGGTAATTATCCTGCAAAATGAGATTGTTTATCGCAATGGAGTCTTCCAGGGCGAGAGGTGCAGGGTAACATACCGGTATCCTGCACAGGACGGGGGGAGACGGCTATCGTAACCAATGACAGAACATGTGACGTTCCGGTGATCGGATCTGGCGCCGGCGGCGTGACGACGGCGATCACCCGTTCTCGCGCGGGGCCGAACGTCATCGTCGTCGAAAAGGCTCCCGTCTTCGGTGCTGCGAAGGTTTTTTCGGGCGGTGTCCAATGGGTTCCGGGAAACAAGTGCCGCAGGGATCAGAACGCCTCCGACACGGTCGAGGTGGCGCCCACCTGTCCGCAGGTGGAAGCGGGCAACCATTCGATTCGCAGGCGGTCGATACCTATCCGGACACCGGGCCCGAGGCGGTCGACTTCCTGGAACGCGAGACGGAGGTGAAACTCGTCCCGACGCTCCATCCCGGCTACCATCCGCAGTATGGCGGCGGTGTCGATATCGGTCGGCCGTTCCTGGCCACGACCTGCGACTCCCCGCAAACAAGCAGGCACATCAAGCGGTTGCGCCCACCGTTGCAGACAATCCCCTTCATGGGGATGATGTTCAATTGTTCCAATACCGACATCAAGCACTTGTTCAATGCGACCAGGTCTCTGAAATCCCTGGCCCGCGCCGCCAAGAAGCTGGCCCGCCACGCGACTGAAGAGCTGCGCTTCGGCCGGGGCGTGCAGGTTACAAGCCGTAATGCGCTGGCCTCACGGCGGGCGCAGTTTGCGCTGGAACCGGGTGTGCCGATCCTGAGCGATTGGCCCGCACTCCAACTGCGGTGCGAAGACGGGCAGCGCAAGCGGATCATGTTCGACAACAGATCGAACTCCCGCCATGATGTCGGTGCCTTGATGAGGGAAACCAATTCGGGCAGTGGCACGGCCAACGCCTGGCTGATCTGCAGCCGCGCGACCATTCGGCGCCATGGCCCTGGCTGTGCCAGACCCGCGCCGGTTCTGCTGGAGAACCACCTGCGCAAAGGCCCGCCGGAACACCGGCAAGACGATTTCGGCGGCGCCAGGCCGATCGCCGAGGCGGAACCTGTCCCCGGGTGAAGGGCCGGCCCCGTGGCCATGAGGACTACGTATGCCGCCTGAACGGCCGGATGGAACGATCTCATCCATGCCGCACCGGGTGGGACCGAGAAAAGGGAGGATCCTCGATGAAATCTGTAACCGGCCTTGCCGACAGGCTTCTGAGGCCGTTCGAAGCGTTGATTGCCTATGCCGCCGGTGTGCTGGTCCTCGTCCTCATGGCCCTCGGGGTGGTGGAGGTTGTCGGGCGGTCTGTCTTCAACAATCCCATTCATGGCAACCTCGATATCGTCGAACAGCTCATGGCGCCGATCGCCGCCTTCGGGATTGCCTATTGCCAGAGCAAGTTCGGCAACGTGCGCATGACGCTGCTGACTCGGGACATGCGCGGCCGCACCAAGTGGCTGGTCGAGGCGTTGTCCTACGCGGTGAGCATGTTCGTCGTCTTTGTCTACCTGAAGGGAAGCTACATGAACCTTCAGCGATCCCTGACCCTCGGCGGCGATACGGGGGAGATCGGCATCCCCCTGTGGATCGGCATAGCCTGCGTGACGGTCGCGCTGGGTCTGCTTCTGGCGCGTATGGCCCTCCAGACGCTGGAGGCGCTGCGGCTGTTCACCGTTCCCGGCGACACATCGGACGTGCTGCAGACGCAGTCGCACGAAACCCCGCAGGAGGGCTGAACATGGATCCCGTCACACTCGGTTATATCGGCATAGCCCTTGTCATCACGCTTATCGTCCTTGGCGTTCCGGTGGCCTTCGCGACCGCCTTCACCGGCATCTGCGGCCTGATCATGATCCGCGGGTTCGACGTGGCCGTCGGCCTGGCCGGCATCATCCCCTATTCGGAATCCGCCCATTACTCGCTGAGCGTGTTGCCCCTGTTCATCGCCATCGGGTTTCTCGCGATGCATGCAGGGATCACGACATCGGCCTACAATGCCGCTCGGGTCTGGGTTGGTCGTGCGCCGGGCGGGCTGGCGACCGCCACCATTTTCGCCAGCGCCGGGTTCGCCGCCGTGTCGGGCGCCAGCACGGCCAGCACGGCCGTCTTCACCCGGCTTGCCCTGCCCGAGATGGAAAAACGCGGATACGATCAGGCATTGGCGGCGGGCGTCGTGGCCGTCGGCGGCACACTGGCCGCGCTGATCCCGCCAAGTGCCATTCTGGTGATCTATGGCATCCTCGTGGAGGAATCGATCGGCGCGCTGTTGCTGGCCGGATTCGTGCCAGGTCTGATTTCCATTGTGGTCTACCTGCTGGTGATCACGATCGTAGTCACCGTCAAACCAAGTCTCGCGCCCAGGCTCGAGCGGACGACGATGATGGAAAAGATCAAGACAATCCCGCAGCTTGCAGGGATCATGCTGGTCGTGGGTGTCATTCTTGTCGGGATCTACTTCGGCATCATGACACCGACGGAATCCGCCGCAGTCGCCACGGCCATCATGTTCGTCATGGCGCTGGCAAAGAAGATCAGCTTTGCCGACCTGCGCCTCGGACTGCTGGACACGGTGAAGACCACGGTGATGATCTTCATGGTGATCTGGGGGGTGCTGGTTTTCGTGCGGTTCCTCGCCTTTACCGGGCTGCCCGGGATCATTACCGATTCCGTCGTCGGCCTGGATGTGCCCCGTTGGGTCATCCTGCTGGCCGTTGTCATCCTCTACCTGCTGATGGGCATGGTGCTGGATGGTATGGGCATGATGATGCTGACGTTGCCGGTGGTCTACCCGGCCATTGTCGGGCTTGGATACGATCCGATCTGGTTCGGTGTCCTGCTGGTCAAACTGATCGAGGTCGGCGTCGTCACACCGCCGGTCGGGTTGAACTGCTACGTCGTGAACGGCATCCGGCCAGACATTCCTTTGGACAAGGTTTTCAAGGGTGTGGCGCCGTTCCTCGTCGGCGAGATCGTCATCATAGCCATCATCATCCTGTTCCCCGACCTGATCCTGTTCCTGCCGAACATGATAAAGTGATCGGTAAGGAAAACGTTTCACTTTATGAGATTTTTTATTGCAATCTCGCTACTTTTGTTGCTCAATGTGCGTAGAAAAAGGGAGGACGACCTGATGCAATCCAAGGCTATCACCAAGATCGGACTTGCTGCCGTGCTCGCCGCCACTACCGGCTTGCTGACCACGATACCGGCGGCCCCGGCGCAGGCGGCGGAAGTTGATGGCCCCGAGGTCAAGTGGCTGGTTTCGCTCTGGGGTGCGCGGCGCGGCTTTACGGAAGGAATCGAGGGGCTCGCGCAATACGTCTCGGACAAGACCGACGGCAATTTCGAGATGTCCCTCCAGTACGGCGAGGTTCTGTCCTCTTCGCGGGAAAACCTCGACGGGCTGCATATCGGGGCCTTCGAGGCAGGCGCGTTCTGCGCCTCCTACCATCCCGACAAGACACCGGCCCTCGGCGGCCTCGACCTCGCCTTCCTGCCGATCGCGTCGCTGGAAGCGCGGGCCAGGGTTGTCGAAGACTACTACCAGTTGCCCGTCGTTCAGGAAGAATTCGGGAAATGGAACACAGTCCCGCTGATGGGCATCCTGATGCCCAACTACGAAGCCATGGGTACCGGTGAGCCGCCGGATACGCTGGGCGAATGGAAGGGCGTTCGCATCAGCTCGGTCGGGGGTGTCGGCCAGCTGATGTCCGCGCTCGGCGCAAGCGTCACGGTCGTGACCGCGCCGGACATGTTCCAGTCGATGGAACGCGGCCTTATCGATGCCGCGACCTTCCCCTACACCTACGCCTTTGCGTCCTATCGCCTGCACGAAATCGCGGACTGGGTGACGGACAATTGGGGCCTCGGTGCCACCGTCTGTCATTCTGCTGTCAACAAGGATGCCTATGAAGCGCTTCCCGATCAGTACAAGGAGTTGCTGAGGGAAGGTATCGCTGCGGGTTACGAGCATCAGATCGAGAAATACCGCGAGGTGGACATCGAAAACGAGGCTGCGTTCGAGGAGGCCGGCCTGACCCGGGTTCCGCTGGCCGACGAGGTCCGCGCCGTCATTGAAGCCGCCGCGGAGCCTAGCTGGAACGCCTGGGTTGCAAGCGCGACCGAGGAGGGCCTGCCGGCGCAGGACCTGCTGGAATCGATCCTCGAGTCCGCTGCCGCAGCCGAGTAATGATGACATGGCCTGCTGCGCCCGGTCAATGCGATGGGGTGGACGCTGTCGTAAACCGGTTCGAGGTGCTCTCCGACATTCTGGAGCAGCGTTATAGCTGCCGCGCGTTCCGCCCGGACCCGGTGCCGCGCGCGCAGTTCGAGGCCATGTTCGGAATTGCTCAGCGCACGGCGTCGTGGTGCAACGCCCAGCCGTGGCAAGTGGCCCTGCTGTCCGGAGACGCCCTCGAGCGGTTCCGCTCGGGCCTTGTCGAAATGGCAGAGCAGGGGGGCAGCGAGCCTCACATCGATTTCCCGGCCAGCTACGACGGGGTCTATGCAGAGCGCCGGCGCGAATGCGGACTGGCCTTGTATCAAAGCGTCGGCATCGCGCGGGATGACATGGAACGCCGGCGGGAACAGCACATGGACAATTTCCGGCTGTTCGGCGCGCCGCATGTCGCAGTCATTTCGACTGCCCGCAACCTCGGTACTTACGGCGCCGTCGACTGCGGCGGCTATGTGTCCAACCTGCTGAACGCGGCAACGAGCCTCGGGATTGCATCGATTCCACAGGCGGCGCCGGCCAGATACGGCCACTACGTCGCCGATGCGATCGGACTGTCGGGCGACAGGCTGATCGTCTGTGTCGTGTCCTTCGGATATGCCGACACCTCGCATCCGGTCAACGGGTTCCGAACCAGCCGGGCTGGGGTGCCGTCAGTGGTGTCTTTTCTGGACTGACGCCACGTTATTCGTCCATCCCCCTGGGGAAAGTTGCGTGTGCCTGACAGTGCGGCGGATTCCAGATGCTCGATCAAGCACGCAGCGGCATGGGGCGCAGGCATGGGCGACACGCCATCACCGCTTGAACGCTTCGGTTAAATCCGTCAGTCCCCACGACGTTGCCACTCGGATCACCTGTGCGGCCGGGCCATTTCATTGGCATTCATCCGAGATAGGGGGTTGCCTCGACACTCTGAATGAACCATCATTCATTTATGGGGTGCCAAATCTGGAGATTCGGATGAGGCGGAGGAGACCGACTTGACCATTCTTCAGCGTCAGATTTTTGTGGAGCATCACGAGATGCTCCGTGACACGGCACGGCGATTCTTCGAAACCGAAGTCGCGCCGTATCATTCCGATTGGGAAAAATCCGGTGTTGCGCCTCGATCGGTCTGGAGGAAGGCGGGCGAGACTGGCCTGCTTTGCGTAACGCTACCAGAGAAATACGGCGCAGCAGGTGTCGACCGGATCGCATCGGCGATCCTGATCGAGGAGCAGGCGCGCCTTGGCCTGTCGGGGCCGGGGTTCTCGACACATTCGGACATTGTGGCACCCTATATTCTGAACTACGGCACCGAGGCGCAGAAGGACCAGTGGCTTCCAGGGATGGTGGACGGCGACCTGATCGGTGCGATCGTTCTTACCGAGCCGGGGGCCGGATCGGATCTAAGGTCTATCCGGACGCATTTTCGTCACGACGGTGACGAGATTATCCTGAACGGGCAAAAGACCTTCATCACGAACGGGCAGTGCGCCGACCTTCTGGTCGTGGCGGCAAAGTCGGGCGACCCGGTCGCAACCAAAGAACTGACGCTGGTCGTGGTCGAAGCCAGCCGGGTTGGCGTGAGCCGCGGTCGGAATTTTCACAAGATCGGCATGAAGGCGCAGGACACCTGCGAGTTGTTCTTCGACAATGTCCGGCTGCCGGCTTCGAACATCCTGGGCAAAGAGGGCCGAGGGTTTCCGCTTCTGGCTAAGGAACTCGCGTGGGAGCGTTTGCAGATCGCCATCGGGGCGGTTGCGACCTCGGCTGCGGCACTGGAGTGGACCAAGGAATACACAAGCGAACGGAAGGCGTTTGGGACGCCGATCGCCGACTTTCAGAACACCCGGTTTCGGCTCGCCGAGATCAAGACCGAGATCGAGATTGCGCAGGTCTTCATTGACCGCTGCTTGAGCGAGGTGAATGATGAGCGTTTGGACGTCACCGTCGCGGCAATGGCGAAGTTCTGGTGCACAGAGTTGATGGGCCGAGTTCTGGACCAGTGCCTGCAGCTTCACGGCGGTTACGGATACATCTGGGAGTACCCGATCGCCCGAGCCTGGGCGGATGCGCGCGTGCATCGCATCTACGGCGGTTCGAACGAGATCATGCGCGAACTCATCGCACGAAGGCTCTAGGGATGTCATATTTTTTGCGCGCTTTATGAGTGAACAGTCATTCAGGAGCCGGGGAGGGTCGATGAACACTTTTATGAGATCATTTTTGAGACCGGGGGGCGTAGGATGATCATCAACGCGCTCAACGGACTGGTCTATGGCAGTCTTTTGTTCATTCTCGCTTCGGGTCTCGTGCTGGTTTACGGGTTGCGACGCGTCGTGAACTTTGCGCATGGCGCCTTCTACATGCTGGGAGCCTATATCGGCTACAGCGTCGCGATCCACGCCGGTTTTATCCCCGGAATCATTGCAGCGGCCGCAGTCTTGATCGCGGTGGGCGTTGCGCTTGACCTTGTCGTATTTCGCAAGCTCGCTGACCGGGATCCGCTGGTGACCGTGCTGGTTACGTTTGGTGTCCTGCTGGTTCTGGAAGATTTCGTTCGGACCGTCTGGGGGACCGGGAACTATGCGATCGACCCGCCCGCGTTGCTTTCTGGCGTGGTCCAGATCGCAGGTGCGCCGTTCCCGATCTACCGGCTGTTCATTGTGTTCGCGAGTGCCCTGATGGCGGGCGGAATGGTCATCTGGCTTCGCTACAGCCGTTCCGGCCTTTGGGTGCGCGCTGCAAGTCATTCTCCGGTGGTTGCGGCCATGTGCGGCGTTCGTACGAACGTCCTTGGGCCGCTTGTCGTCGGTCTGGGCGCCGCCTTCGCGGGAATCGCCGGGATTGTTGCCGCGCCCTTCCTGTCGCTGAATCCGTCGATGGGTGCGGAAATTCTTGTCATGTCCTTCGTCGTCTCAGTGGTCGGCGGGCTGGGCAGCTTTGGCGGTGCATTCATCTCGGCGATGATCCTCGGTCAGATTCAGGCCTTCGGTGTCGTCTATCTGCCCGAGATTGCCGCGCTGCTTCCATTCCTCCTGATGGCGCTGGTTCTGGTGGTTCGCCCTCAGGGCATTCTTGGCAACAAGGTGTGAGCGATGGCGAACCAGACCCTGGCCCATTCCTTCCGCGAAAGCCCGATCCTGCGGCCGTCCGGCCTGATCGTTCTCGCGATTCTGACAGCAACTGTCGTAATCCTGACCGCGACCGGTTCGCGGATCACGCTCAGCCTCCTTGCTCAGGCTACGATCATATCGATCATGGCGCTGTCGGTCGGCTTTCTGGCCCGCACGGCCGATCTGATCAGCTTCGGCCATGCCGCGCCATTCGGGCTCGGCGCCTACGGAACGGCACTGGTATTTCAACACGGCATTCCGGCAGAGGTCGGCATATGGCTGGTGCTCGTCGCAGTATTCGCGCTGTTTTTCGTGATCGGACTGGTGGTCGGGAAACTCAACGGCATCGCCTTTTCCATGCTGACACTGGCGCTCGGTCAATTCTTCTTCGTCGCGGTCTCGAAACTGCGCGCGATTACCGCGGGCGCCGATGGCATGACAGTATCGCTGCCAAGATCGCTCTTTGGGCTGCCAAGCCGTACGTTCCAGACGCCGGACGGGATGTTTATCATTGCGGCGGTCATCCTCGCGGCGCTGGTAATCCTGATCTACCTCTTCGAGGCCAGCCGGACCGGGCGTCTGGCGATCGGCGTGCGAGAAAACGAAGAACGGGTGCTGTTCCTTGGCTACCGGACGAAAATCCTCAAGGCCGCAGTGTTCGCGACATCCGCGACGATCGCGGGCGTGTCGGGCGTGCTCTTCGCACTCTACCAGGGCTTCGTCTCGCCCGAAATCATGCATTGGTCCTTCTCCGGCAATGCGCTCATCATGGCAATTCTCGGCGGATCGCTCGCGGTCTGGGGGCCGGTCGCGGGCGCCCTGGTCTTTTTCTTCCTGAGGGAATGGCTGTCGGATCTGACCGAGCACTGGCTCGCGGTTCTCGGCGTGATCCTGATTACCGTTACCGTGGCCTGGCCCGGTGGCATGACGGGTCTGGCGAAAGCCATGCGTACCCGGATCTCCGGACGCGAGCGCAACGGGGGTGGAAAATGAGCTTTCTTTTCCGCTGCGAAAACATCGGCAAGACCTATGGCGGGGTCGTCGCGTTGAAGGATGTGAGCCTCAATCTAGAAAGCGGCCAGGTGCACGGGTTGATCGGACCAAATGGAGCGGGCAAGTCCACCTTCATCGATGTCGTCTCGGGCCGGACGCCGGGGCTTGGCCGTGTATTTTTCGAGGATCGCGAGATCACCGGGATCAGCCCTTCCGCGATGCGCCGGGCAGGGATCTCGCGCAGCTTCCAGCGCACCTCGATCTTTCCTGCCCTGACGGTGCGCGACCAGATCGAGTTGGCCAACCATGGCACGGGCGGAGGCAATACGGGCGAACTGGTGGAAATGCTCGGCCTCGGGGCTGTCCTCGACACCGAGGCCGAAGAGATCAGTTATGGCCAGCAACGCCTCGTCGACCTTGCGCTTGCACTCGTAGGTGATCCGCGCGTCCTGCTGCTCGACGAACCTGCTGCGGGCCTTTCCGTGCAGGAATCCGCCGTGCTTTCCGGCCATCTCGAAGAGATCGCCGAACGCTGGAACGTCGCGGTGCTTTTGGTCGAGCACGACATGGATGTGATCTTCCGCGTCTGCAAGGTGCTGACCGTGCTCGCCTCGGGCCGCTTCCTGGTTCAGGGCACCTCCGCCGATATCAGGAACAATCCGGTCGTGATCGAGGCCTATTTCGGGAGCACGGCATGACTACCTCCCTTCTTGAGCTCAGGGGCGTCAACGCCTTCTACGGATCGGCTCATATTCTGCAGGGCGTGGATCTTTCGGTCCAATCCGGGGAGCGCGTCGCGGTCGTCGGCCGCAACGGCGTCGGCAAGACAACCATCGTCAACACCCTTCTGGGCATCGCCGCGATGCGCGGCGGTTCGGTACACATGCGCGGCGAATCCCTGCTGAAGCTCGCCGGTCACACGGCCGCGACGCACGGCATCGCGGTGGTGCCTCAGGGACGGATGATCCTGCCGAATCTCTCGATCGAGGAGAATCTCAAGCTCGGCGCGTCGCTTCGGCGACCGGGGGAATGGACGCTTGACCGGATTTACGGCCTCTTCCCGATGCTGGCCGAACGCCGCCGCTCGCCAGGGACCGCCCTCTCAGGCGGGCAGCAGCAGATGCTCGCGATCGGTCGGGCACTGATGGCCAACCCCGACCTGTTGATCCTAGACGAACCCTCCGAGGGCCTCGCCCCGGTGATCGTTGACGAGTTGGAAAAACTCTTGCGGGATCTCACCGAAACCGGCGTCGCGATCCTTCTCATTGAACAGCACCTGCGCCTCGTGCTCGACCTCGCGGAACGGTTTTACGTCCTGTCCAAGGGACACGTCTCGGAAACAGGGCTGATGAAGGATGTGGACCGGGAAACCTTGCAGGCCCGCATCATGCAATAGCTTTGTTTCGTCAAGAGGAGGGCGAGCCAGGGCAATCACCGAAGGAGGAGAAAACCATGTTGAAGAAATCACCGAAGGAGGAGAAAACCATGTTGAAGAATAGACGAACAATATTGACCAGCGGAATCGCGTTCGCCCTGGCACTCACGCTTGCAGGCGGTGCCATGGCCGAGGGGGACGTACTGAAAATCGGTGTGCCTACCTCGCGTACCGGCCCCTACACGATCCTCGGCGATCAGGTCGTGCGTGCGATCGAATTCGCGGTCGAAGAAGCCAATGCCAAGGGCGGCATCGCGGGTCATCCGGTCGAAATGAAGGTCGGTGACACCGAAGGCAACCCCGACGCAGGGCGCCGCGCCGCAGAAAAGCTGGCTCTCAGTGGCTACAACGTCCTCACCGGCCCGATCTCATCCGCGGTGGGCCTGGCGCTTGCGTCGCAGCTTGATCGGTGGGACGCGATGTATGTCTCGGTCGTGAACAAGAGCCCCAAGCTCACTGGCGACAGCTGCCATCCCCGCATGTTTCGCGCCAACCATTCGGACGGAATGGATATTGCCATCGTGCGGCCCTGGCTGAGCGAACAGGCCGAGGCGGACTGGTCGATCATCGGCGCAGACTATGTCTGGGGCCGCGGCTCGGCCGAGGCATTCAACGAGGTCGCGACAGAGCTTGGCAAGAATATCAAGGTCGAAGTGTTCCCCCCGCTCGGCACCACCGACTTCGCGCCCTACATCACCCAACTGCGCGACAGCGGCGCGGAGGGAATCTGGGTCGCGCTGTCGGGTGCCGATGCGATCAACTTCGCCAAGCAGGCCAAGCAGTTTGGCCTGACCGACCGGGTCACGATGTTTGGCCACAACTTCGTCGTGGACCAGACGCTCGCGACAATCGGGGCAGACGGCGTCGGTATTTGGGGCAACGTAAACTACACGGCCACCATCGACACACCCGAGAACAAGGCCTTCGTCGAGGCATGGACCGCCAAGTACGGCGCCCCGCCCTCCAACTACGAGGGTGAGACCTACGCTGGTATTCAAACGATTTTCGGCGCGGTCGAACAAGCAGGCAGCGTTGCGCCGAGTGATATCGCGGCGGCCCTTCCGGGCCTCACCATCGACTCCGTCTTTGGCAAGGTAACGATGCGCGCCGAGGATCACCAACTGCTCTTGCCCAACTATCTCGGTCTTGCGGTTGCGAAGGACGGCGGTGCTGCCATCGAGGTGGTGCAGTCCTACGGTCCCGACGTCGCGGTGCCCGCGGCCGACCCGGCCTGTAAGCTCTAAGAAGGCCCTCGTTCCCATGCGTATCCTCCTCACCGGATCCAGCCGTGGCATCGGTCGCGCCATCGCCGACAGGCTCGCCCATAAAGGCAACGCGCTTGCGCTCTGCGCATCGCGGCCCTCGTCCGAGCTGGACGACGTTGTCACGGCCTCCCGCGCCGCGGGTGCCGAGGCGGTTGGATTGAGCGGTGATCTTGGCGAGGCGGGTACGGCGCAGCGCATCGTTGCGGAAGCGCACGATGCCCTGGGCGGTCTCGACGCTGTGATATCGAACGCCGGCATCTCGATCGCCGGCCGGTTGACGGACAGCGCCGAGGCCGATTGGGACCGGGTCTTTGACGTCAATGTGCGCGGCGCGTGGCTTTTGGCGCGCGCCGCCCACCCCCATCTTCTCGCGTCAGAGGGCAGCTTTCTGGCTGTCGCCTCGATGTCGGGAATCGAACCCTATCCGGGCACGGGTGCCTACAGCGCCTCGAAAGCGGCGCTGATCATGATGGTGCGGACGCTGGCCCTGGAATGGGCCGAGTCCGGCGTGCGGGCCAACTGCGTGTCGCCGGGGCTGTTCCTGTCGGCCATGACCGCACCGATCTACGCCGACCCCGAAAAGAAGGCAGCGCGGGAGGCACTGGTTCCGATGCGTCGGATCGGTGATCCTGCGCGCGACCTCGCGGGGCTGGTGGAGTTCATGATCTCTCACGAGGCCGGATACATCACCGGGCAGAACGTGCTCGTCGACGGTGGGCTGATCGGTTCGATCCATGCCCATATTGCCGGACGTCCGCAATCGGGGAACATCAGATGATCGACTTCCCCACACCCGATCCCACCCGTGCCGCGCTTTATCGTGCCCCCGGCGACTGGCGTGACGAGACGATCCCCGGTCTGATCCTGGCCGCCGCGGCGCGCCACCCGGAGAAGATCGCGGTCCGGGACGCATCGGGTGCGGCCCTGCGCTACGGCGATCTTGCCGAGCAGTCCGCGCGTCTCGCGGGTGCGCTCGCGGTCCAGGGTGTCGAACCGGGCGACGTCGTGACCGTCTGCCTTCCGAACTGGTGTCAGACAGTCATGGTCTTTCTCGCCGTGCTTCGGCTCGGCGCTGTCGTGAACCCCGTGCCCGTGACATATGGCCGTGCCGATCTGATCCACGCGATCGCAACCTGCGACAGCCGCGCGCTGATCCTGACAGACTGCTTCCGCAGTACCGACTTCCGCGCTGTCCTGGCCGAAATGCCGACAGAGCAGATGCGGGGGCGCGCCGTCCTGATGCTGGGAAACGCCCCCGCGCCCGGCACGATCGGCTGGAAGGCGGCGCTGGCGTCATCGCCGGTCCCGGACGCTCAGGGTGATGCCGACGCACCCGCTGCGGTGTTGTTCACCTCTGGCACCGAGTCGCGCGCCAAGGGCGCTGTCCATACCCACAACACGATTCTTTTCGGCGAGCGTTCCCTGGCCTCGGCGCTCGACGCCGGTCCGGACGATGTCGCCTTCATGGCATCGCCGATCTCGCACACGACCGGCTTCATGCACGGTGTCGTCATGACGCTGATCACAGGCGGCACGCTTTCGCTCCTCGACGTCTTCAAGGGTGGTGTTGCGGCCCGCCAGATGG
Source organism: Alphaproteobacteria bacterium (assembly GCA_018829385.1). Taxonomy (GTDB): domain Bacteria; phylum Pseudomonadota; class Alphaproteobacteria; order Rhizobiales; family Rhizobiaceae; genus Hoeflea. Next base: position 29,933 of record JAHJUC010000574.1, on the reverse strand, counting down.
CGGATCACGGTGCCACATGGACGATGGGGGCAACGCCGTTCCTCGCCGATATCGCGGATGCGGTTCGCCAGGATGCTATCGCTCTGTCGGCGTTTCGCTACTTTCTTTGCGGCGGCGCGCCAATCCCCGAGGCCCTGGCCCGTGTCGCGACCGATGCAGGCTTCAGAGTCCTTTCGATCTATGGCGCTACGGAAAGCCCCCCCCATACGATGGTATTCCCGGACGATCCGGTCGAAAACGCCTGGACGACGGATGGGCGCCCCTTCCCCGGCATCGAGGTTCGCATCGTGGGCGACGACGGGCGCGACTGTCCCGTGGGTGAGGTCGGCGAGGAATGGTCGCGCGGTCCCAACACGTTCATCGGCTATCTGGGCGAACCCGCACTGACGGCCCGCGCGCTGGATGCCGATGGCTGGGTTCATTCCGGCGATCTGGCGCGTCTTCTGCCGGATGGCTCGCTTCGCATCACCGGGCGGCTCAAGGAAATCATCGTACGCGGCGGCCAGAACATCTCGGTCCGCGAAGTCGAGGATTACCTCGTCGCGCATCCGGCCATTCGCCAGGCCGCAGTTGTCGGAATTCCGCATCCCCGACTGGGCGAGACGGGGTGCGCCGTGGTCGTGACCCGGCCCGGCGCAAGCGTCACTCTTGCCGAGCTGGCCGATTACCTGGTCGCCAAGGGCGTGGCGAAGTTCAAGCTTCCCGAGCGGCTGGAGATCTGGCCCGAACTGCCGATGAACCCGTCGGGAAAAATCCAGAAATTCATCATCCGCCAGCGGCTGGTGGAGCAAGACGAAAGGACGTAGTCATGATCCGCTATTCCGCTGTTGATGGCGTTGCGACGCTTACGCTGTCGCGACCGCCGGTGAACGCGATCGACGCCGCGTTCGTGGCGGCCTTCCGCGAGGCGCTGGACCGGGCCGAGGCCGATGCCGTTACCGTTCTCGTGATCCGTTCGGACCAGAAGTGCTTCTGCGCCGGTGCGGACCTCGCGCAGATCGCCGGATATTTCGACGCCCCGGACGGAGTCGAGGCGATGACCGCCTATGTCAAGTCGCTGCACGCGATCTTTGACCGGCTGGAGGCCTTCCCCGCCATCACCCTCGCGGCGATCGACGGCCCCGCGCTGGGGGGTGGGCTTGAAATGGCGCTGGCTTGCGATCTGCGCCTCGCGACGACCCGGGCCAAGCTGGGCCTTCCCGAGGCGCGCGTCGGCATGATCCCCGGGGCGGGTGGGACGCAGCGCCTTACCCGGATCTGCGGACCGGGGGTTTCGGTACGCATCATCCTTGGCTGCGAGATCGTGGACGGGGCCGAGGCCGCGCGCCTGGGCATCGTCCAGTGGAGCTGTGCGCCAGAGGCGCTCGACGGTGAAATCGCGACGATCACCGGGCGGATCGCGGGTCTCTCGCGGCAGGCGCTCCTGCTGTCGAAGGACTGCATCGCGGCCTGTGGCAACCCGACGCGCGACGGCTTTGCACGTGAACTTGACGCACCGCAACTGCTCATTCCCACCGAGGAAGCGCGCGACCGCGTGCGCGGGTTCTTTCAACGCAAGGCGGGCTGAGGCTCGCGACCCAACAACGGAGATATCCATGAACTTCAAGGGCAAGACCATCCTCGTCACGGGCGCCGCATCGGGCATCGGCAATGCCTGCGCGGCCGCTTTCGTCGAGGCCGGCGGCACGGTCATCCTGACGGACATCAACGAAGCCGGGGGTGAGGCGGCCGCCAAGGCGCTGGCGAATGCGCATTTCATGAAGCTCGACGTGACCTCGCGCGAGGATTGCGAATCGCTCGCGGGGCGCATCGAACAGGAATTCGGCCGCCTCGACATCCTCGTGAACGCCGTCGGCTGGGACATCATCCAGCCGTTCATGGACAACACGCCTGAGTACTGGGCCAAGATCATGGCGATCAACTTCATGGGTCCGGTTCAACTTACACGCGCGCTGCTGCCGCTGCTGATCGAAAGCGGCTCGGGCCGGATCGTGAACGTGTCGTCGGATGCCGGTCGCGTCGGTTCGTTCGGCGAGACGGTCTATGCGGGCGCCAAAGGCGGCATCATCGCCTTCACCAAAAGCCTTGCGCGCGAAATGACCCGCAAGAACATCCGCGTGAACTGCATCTGCCCCGGCCCGACCGACACGCCGCTGTTCGCGTCGCACAGCGAAAAGATGCAGGAGGCGCTGAAGAACGCGATCCCGATGAAGCGGGTGGCCAAGCCGTCCGAAGTCGCCGACGGCGTTCTCTTCTTCGCCTCGGATCGTTCAAGCTTTGTCACCGGGCAGGTGTTGTCGGTTTCCGGCGGCCTGACCATGGTCGATTAAGGCGGGGCTCGCAGCATGGCACGGCAGGACAAGACCACGACCCTGAAAGACGCAATCTCGGCGCATGTGTGCGCGGGCGACACGCTCTGCTTCGGGTTCACTCACAACCGCAGCCATGCCGCGGTCTACGAGGTCGCGCGCCAGTTCCGCGACACCAGATCGTTGACACTCGTGGCGACGGGACTTCTGGAATATGCGTCTGTTCTGGTCTCTGCCGGCGTGGTCGCAAAGCTGGAAAGCGCGTTCGCCGGCAATACGTATCCGGCACCGTCCCCCTCGCGCGTGCTGCAAGACGCCTATTCCGCCCACCCCGAGAGCGATCCGGATTGGACCAACCTGACGATGACGCTCCGGTTGATGGCCGGGGCCATGGGCTGGCCCTTCGTGCCGGTCAACAGTCTGGCGGGGTCCGATCTCTGGCGGCCCGAGGGGCGGGCCTTCGTCAGGGACCCATTTGGTGGCAACGAACAGGCCGTCATTCCCGCACTGGTGCCGGACGTGGCGTTCCTGCATGCCCCGATTGCCGATACCGGGGGCAACGCCGTAATCCACGGCCCCGATGCCGAGGAAAGCTGGGCCGCCTTTGCTGCGCGCAAGGTGATCGTCACCGCCGAGCGCGTGGTCAGCCCGGACCAGTTGCGCGCGCTTGGTCCCCGGCAGGGCATTCCAGGCCACCTCGTCGCCGCCGTGGTCGAGGCACCCTTCGGTGCGCATCCACAGGGCCAGTTTGTCTGGACCGAAGAGGAGGGAGTCCCGTCCTATGCAGAGGACTATGATTTCCGCCAGAACCTTCGGAAACTGTCGCGCGATCCTGAGGCGCTGCGCGGCTGGATCGAAGACTGGGTCTTCGATAGTGATCATGCGTCCTATCTGTCCCGACTGGGAGCAGAGCGGCTGGAAAACCTACGAGAAGCCGCTATCTTGCCGGTCTCGGCCACGCCGCGCGATGCCGATGCGCCCGCCTCGGCCGAAGAACGCGCTGCGGTTCTGGCAATGCGCATGGCCGAGGCCCGTGCCGTCGACGGCCGTGCGGAAAGCTTCTTCGCCGGCATCGGCCTGTCACATCTGGCCGCCTGGGGCGCCGAGCGCCTCTGCCGGGAACGCGGCCTCGACGTCGCGCTGATCGCCGAGACCGGCATGGTCGGCTTTCGCCCCGTGACCGGCGATCCCTATCTGTTCAACCGTCCGAACGCGGCATCGTCGCGTTTTCATGCCTCGTTTCTGAAGACGCTCGGCGTCCTGGCTGGGCCGCGGGCCAAGCGCTGCCTGTCGTTGCTCGCGGCCGGGCAGATCGACAGCAGGGGCTTCATCAACTCGTCCCGCACAGGTGATGGCCGACTGATCGTCGGCTCGGGCGGGGCGAACGACCTTGCCGGAGGGGCGTCCGAGGTCATGATCGTCATGCCGCTGAAACCCGGCCGCTATGTTGATCGGCTACCCTTTACCACGTCGCCGATCCGCACCCTGGCCGGGGTTGCGACCGATCTTGGCTGGCTGGAACGGGGCGAGGACGGCAGGCTCGAGGTTGCGGGCATCATGGCCACGCCCGATGCAGAGGCCGAGGCGCGCGCAGCCATTGATGCCGCCACCGGGGGCAAGCTGCGTTACCGCCCCGACCTGATCCGACACGCCCCCCCCATACCCGAGGAAATTGCGCTGCTGCGCGGGTTCGACCCGGCGCGTGTCATTCTCGGTTGAACACAAAATACGAAGGAGAGAACGACCCATGGACTACACCGACGTCCTTTACGAGGTGAGCGAGGGCATCGCCACGATCACCATCAACCGCGCCGACCGGCTGAACTGTTTCCGCGGCCGCACGATCGAAGAACTGATTCATGCCTTCAAGCGTGCCTGGGCGGACAAGGGCGCAGGGGCCGTGATCCTGACCGCCGCCGGGACCAAGGCCTTCTGCGTCGGCGGCGACCAGAAGGAAATGGCCGAAAAGGGAACCTACGGCACTTCGGAAAACGGGCTGTGGGAAATCGACGATCTGCACATGGTCATCCGCAATATTCCCAAGCCGGTGATCTGTGCGGTGAACGGCTATGCGATCGGTGGTGGCCATGTGATCCATGTCATCTGCGATGTCACGATCGCGGCCGATCACGCCAGGTTCGGACAGGCGGGCCCGCGCGTAGGCTCCTTCGATGCCGGCTGGGGCTCGGCCTATCTGGCCCGCACGGTGGGCGAAAAGCGCGCGCGCGAGATCTGGTTCTTCTGCCAGCAATACGACGCTCAGACCGCCCTGCAATGGGGCCTCGTCAACAAGGTGGTGCCGTCCGACAAGCTGATGGAAGAGGCGCGCGCAATGGCCGCGCAGGCGGTCGCGTTAAGTCCCACGGCGATCAAGTTTCTCAAGCATGCCTTCAACGCCGATAGCGCCCATATTTTCGGGCAGGTCAAAATGGCGGCGGACGGGCTGGCGAGCTTCGTCAACTCGGAAGAGGCTGCGGAAGGGCGCAACGCCTTCCTCGAAAAGCGCAAGCCCGACTTTGGTCGCTTCCGCTGATGACGGCGACCGCCAGCGATAGCCGACGCGTCGCGCTGGTCACGGGGGCGGGGGCGGGCATTGGCCTGGCCGCCGCGACCCGGCTCGCGGCCGATGGCTACCTTGTGGCTGTCAATGATCTCGACCCGGAAGCGGCGGATCGGACGGCCCGGCGCCTCGGTCCAGATCATGCGGCGGTTCCCGGCGATGTCGCATCGGAGCGACTGGCCGATGCGATGGTTGCCGATGTGGTTGCGCGCTGCGGGCGGCTGGACGTTCTGGTCAACAACGCCGGAATCGGCGACGGCGCCGTGCCGGCACTGGATCAGACGGCCGAACGATTCCGCCACACCCTTTCGGTGCATGTGGAGGGCTGTTTCCTGATGTCCCGGGCGGCGGCCAGGGCGATGATCGCGCCGCACTCTGCCTCTCGAGGCGGCGCCATCATCAACCTGTCCTCGGTCGCCGGGCACGTCGCCACGCCGAACCGCATAGGCTATGCAGCGGCGAAGGGCGCGATAAACATGATGACCAAGGTGCTGGCCTGCGAATGGGCCACCTCGGGTATTCGCGTGAACGCGGTCGCGCCGGGTTACGTGCGCACGGATCTTGTCGACGGTCTGATCCGCAGCGGAAAGCTCGACGAGGAGGGTATCGTTTCACGCACACCGATGCGCCGCCTTGCTCGTCCGGATGAAATAGCTGACGTGATCGCTTTCCTCGCGGGGCCGCACGCGTCGTTCATGACCGGTACCGTAGTTCCCGTTGACGGCGGTTACCTCGCGTTCGGGGCACCTTTCGAGACCGCCGAACTCGGGTCGGGATTCGACCAGGATGACAGCCTTGAAATGCGTCAAGGGAAGTAAGGGACAACCGAAATCGACAAGACAAATATCACATCACATGTAGAGAACCCCGAGTTGGTCGATCGTCGGCGCAAGCAGATCGTCGCAGCGGCGACCAAGCTGTTTTCCGATCAGGGCTTCTATCGCACCAAGATCAAGGAAATCGCCAAGCTGGCGGGCGTCAGTCCGGGCCTCGTCTACCTCTATGTCCGCGAGAAGGAAGATGTCCTTCTTCTAGTGCTTTTGCAGGTTCTGGAGGGCTACGCCCTCGAAATTCCGAAAGCAATCGAAGGGATAACCGATCCGCTCGAGCGCCTGATCCGCGCTGTAGATGCCTATTGCCGGGTCGTGGACCAGCACCGTTCTGCCACGGTGCTTGCCTATCGCTCCACAAAATCATTGTCGTCAGAGCGACAGCTTCTAATACAAGAGCGAGAGATCGAAACCAACTCGATCATCTCGGATGCGCTGAAAGCGTGTATCAGCCAGAAGTTGATCCGCCCCGTGAACGTCGATGTCCTGACCTATCAACTCGTGCTTATTGCGCATGGCTGGGCGCTGAAAAGCTGGTTTTACAAATCCCGGTTGACACTGGACGAATACATCAATCACAACGTCGACAATGTGCTCTCCGGGATATTGACCGAAGCGGGCCAGCGCAGCTGGGATGCTGCGTCAAGGGAAGGACAGGGGAATCGCATATGGCTCTGACACGTCGCCCCGAGGTGTTTCGACGTCCTTCGGGAGCAACGAACGCGACGACAACGCACATGTCGTTCGCTATATGTTCACGTCGAAGACCGCGCCAACGTCAAATGCGATTGCCCTTAGGGAAGGATAGGAACTGCCGAAGGATGGAAAACTCCACCAATCACGACATCCTTGCCCGGCGTTTCGAAACGCTCCTGCGAGACGATACATTTTCCGCTGCCCTCAATATCAGGCTGCATGAATTGCAGCCCGGGTGTTCGCTCGTGTCCATGCCGGTATCGCCGCGGGCGATGAACTGTCATGGCAGTGCCCACGGCGGGGCCGTCTGGACGCTGGCCGACATGGCTTTCGGCGCGGCAGGCTACTACGATGGCCCCATCATAACGACGGAATCGAACCTGTCGTTTCTGCGGGCGACCCCCGGCGGAAGCCGACTTTTCGCACGCGCCAATCAGGTATCCCGTCGCGGCAAAAGTGGCGTATTTCACATCGTTATGGGCGCGAATCTCGACGACGAAGCGGAAATTTTCGCGATCGGCCAGTTTGCGGGACGCTGGACGGGATTGCCGCAAAGGTGGCCGCCCGCCCATTCGCCTTTCGACTCAAGTCAGAGCGGAGCGCACGGATGAGCGCAAGAACCGAGATCTCCGGCGATGTTGCACTGATCACGATCGACAATCCGCCACTCGACACCATGAACATCACGCTGCGCAAGGATCTTGTAGCGGCCCTGGATGCGGTCGAGGCTGCGGCGGTGCAACGAGTTATCCTGACCGGATCGGGCGGAACCTTCGTTGCCGGCGCGGATGTGAAAGAGGGCGACGCGCCGCCCGATGTTCCAAGTATGCCTGAGATAATCGCGCGGATCGAAGGTTTTCCGGTGCCGGTCATCGCCGCGATCAACGGCGTGGCCCTGGGTGAGGGGCTGGAACTTGCGCTTGGCTGCCGCATGCGTATCGCCACGCCGGATGCCACGTTTGCATTTCCCGCGGTCTCGCTGGGCTTGGTGCCGGGCGCCGGGGGCACTCAGCGGCTTCCCCGCCTGATCGGGATCGGCCCGGCTCTGGAACTGATTGCGCAGGGGCGGACTATCGGCTCTGACGCCGCGATCAAACTCGGTCTTGTCGACGCCGTGGAGGCCGACCCGGTGGCCGCGGCCCGAACGATTGCGCCGTCGGCCCTGTCTGAATATCCGGCCGTTTCGGCGCGCCCGGCGCCTGCTGCCGACGATGATGCGGTCTCGAGCGCCGTTGCGACCGCTTCCAGAAAGCAGCGCGGACAAGTGGCCCCGGCGCGTGCCATCGCCCTTGTGGCCGACAGCGCCCGGCTTTCGATGGCCGAGGGGCTCGCGGCGGAGCGGGCGGCGTTCCTGGAACTGCGTGGATCGGAACAGAACCTGGCGCTTCAGCATGTCTTTTGCGCGGAACGCGCGGCCAATGCGCGCAGCAGGGGGCTCGGGGCTGCATCCGGACCCTTGGCGACGGCAGTGGTCGTGGGCGGCGGCACGATGGGTGCGGGCATTGCCTATGCCCTCGATACGATCGGCATCAGGGTAACGCTCGTCGAAGTGGATGACGCCGCCGCCGCACGCACGCGTGCCAATGTCATCCGGCTGTTCGATGACGCTGTGAAACGCGGCAAGGCGCGCGCGGCTTCGGCGGGCGAGGCCCGTATCCCGGTTGTTGTCGGCTATGATGGCCTGCCCGCGGCGGACATCGCCATCGAGGCGGTGTTCGAGGATCTGGCGGTCAAGCGGCAGGTCTTTGCCGCGCTCGATGCCGCCTTGCCGGAAACCACCATTCTCGCCACTAACACCTCTTATCTCGATCCAAACCGCCTCAACGAGGGCCTGCGCGCGCCGCAGCGGTTCGTCGGGCTGCATTTCTTCAGCCCGGCCCATGTGATGAAACTGGTCGAGGTGATCCGCGCCCGGGCCACCGCGCCCGAGACGCTGGCCCGCGTGCTGGAGTTGGCCACGCGGCTGGGCAAGCTGCCGGTGCTGGCCGGGGTTTGCGACGGGTTCATCGGCAACCGCATCCTGACCCGGTATCGGCAGGCCTGCGACGTGATGCTGATCGAGGGCGCCCTGCCCGATCAGGTGGACGCGGCGCTGCGCGAGTTTGGCATGGCAATGGGCCCCTATGAGGTGCAGGATCTGTCCGGCCTCGACATCGCCTATGCCAATCGCAAACGGCTGGGATGGCGCGACAATCCCGCGATCCGCTACATCCCGATCGCCGACCGCATCGTCGAGGAAACCGGGCGGCTTGGCCGCAAGACCGGCGCGGGCTGGTATGATTACGGGTCGTCCGGCCAGACCCCTTCGGCCCGGATCAACGCGCTTGTGGAGGCCGAAAGCGGCCGCGCGGGCATCACGCGCCGCAGTTTCGGGCCCGATGAGATCGTCGCGCGCGCCATGGCCGCGATGGCATCCGAGGGGCTGGCCATCCTGCAAGAGGGTATCGCCGACAGCCCCGCCGACATCGACCTTGTGCTGATCCATGGCTACGGCTTTCCGCGCTGGCGCGGCGGCCCGATGCATATGGCCGAACGCGCGGGCCTGGCCGCCCTTCTGGCCCGCCTTGAACGGCTTGCCGTCGAAGACCCGTTATCCTGGCCGATCCCCGAAATCCTGCGCCGCGCCGTCACCGAAGGGCGCAGCCTGACCGAACTTGCGAGGACCGAATGACCGACGCGTTCATCTGCGATTACATCCGCACCCCGATCGGCCGCTATGGCGGCGCGCTGGCACCGCTGCGCACCGATGATCTGGCCGCCATTCCGCTGGCCGCCCTGCTGTCGCGCAACCCTGGGCTTGCCCCGTCTGCCGTCGAAGAGGTCTGGATGGGTTGTGCCAATCAGGCGGGCGAGGACAACCGCAATGTCGCCCGCATGGCCCTGTTGCTGGCCGGCCTGCCCGAAACGGTGCCGGGCGTCACCGTCAACCGGCTGTGTGGCTCGGGGCTCGAAGCCGTGGCGGCGGCGGCCCGCGCGGTGCAGGCCGGCGACATCGAACTAGCCATCGCGGCGGGCGTCGAAAGCATGACGCGGGCGCCTTTCGTGATGCCGAAATCGGCCAATGCCTGGGGCCGCGCGGCCGAGATCCATGACACGACCATCGGCTGGCGCTTCGTCAACCCGAAGATGAAGGCCGCCTACGGCACCGACAGCATGCCCGAGACGGCGCAGAACCTTGCCGACGAACATGCCATCTCGCGCGAGGATCAGGATGCGTTCGCGCTCCGCTCGCAAGGGCGGACGGCGGCGGCGCAGGCGAACGGGCGGCTTGCGGCCGAGATCGTCTCGCTGAGCGTGCCGCTCGGGCGCGGCAAGACCGCCGAAGTCAGCGTCGATGAACATCCGCGCGCAACCTCGCTGGAAGATCTCGCGCGGCTCAAGCCGATCACCCGGCCCGATGGCTCGATCACGGCGGGCAATGCCTCGGGCGTCAACGACGGGGCCGCGGCGCTGATCGTGGCGTCCGAGGCGGCGGCGCGGCGCCACGGGCTGACCCCGCTTGCGCGTATCGGAGGGGCGGCATCGGCGGGGGTCGCGCCGCGGGTCATGGGCTACGGGCCGGTGCCCGCGGTGCGCAAACTGCTGGCCCGCGCTGGAATCGAGCTTGACGCGCTCGGCGTGATCGAGCTGAACGAGGCCTTTGCCGCGCAGGCGCTGGCCGTGACCCGCGCGCTGGGGCTTGCCGATGACGACGCGCGGATCAACCCCAATGGCGGGGCGATCTCCCTTGGTCATCCGCTGGGCATGTCAGGGGCGCGGATCGCCGGAACGGCTGCGCTGGAGTTGGCGCGCGGCACCGCGCGTTATGCGCTGGCCACGATGTGTGTCGGCGTCGGGCAGGGCGCGGCGCTGCTTCTGGAACGGGTCTGAAAGGTAGGCACATGACGGACACGAAAGCATTCACCTGGAACGATCCGTTCCTGATGAACGACCAGTTGACCGAGGAAGAGCGGATGATCCGCGACAGCACCTTTGCCTATGCGCAGGAAAAGCTGCAACCGCGCGTCGAGAACGCCTTCCTTGCCGAGGAAACCGACCCCGAGATTTTCCGCGAGATGGGCGAACTCGGGCTGCTTGGCGTGACGGTGCCTGAAGAATATGGCGGGATCGGCGCGGGCTATGTGAGCTATGGCCTCGCCGCCCGTGAGGTGGAGCGTGTTGACAGTGGCTATCGCTCGATGATGTCGGTGCAGTCGAGCCTCGTGATGTATCCGATTTTCGCCTACGGCTCCGAGGAACAGCGCAGGAAATACCTGCCCAAGCTCGCGCGCGGCGAGTATATCGGCTGTTTCGGCCTCACCGAACCCGATGCCGGGTCCGACCCCGGTTCGATGAAGACCCGTGCCGAGAAGATCGACGGTGGCTACAGGCTGACAGGCACCAAGATGTGGATCTCGAACAGCCCGATCGCGGATGTCTTTGTCGTCTGGGCAAAGTCCGACGCCCATGGTGGCAGGATTCGAGGCTTCGTGCTCGAGAAGGGAATGAAGGGCCTGTCTGCGCCGAAGATCGGCAAGAAGGTCAGCTTGCGGACATCGATCACGGGTGAAATCGTGATGGAAGGTGTCGAGGTCGGTGAAGAGGCCTTGCTGCCCGATGTCGAGGGCCTGTCCGGTCCGTTCGGCTGCCTGAATCGTGCGCGCTATGGCATTGCATGGGGCGTCATGGGAGCTGCCGAGGCCTGCTGGCACGCCGCCCGCAGCTACGGGCTCGATCGCAAGCAGTTCGGCAGGCCGCTGGCGCAGACGCAGCTTTATCAGAAGAAGCTGGCCGATATGCTGACCGAGATTTCGCTCGGGCTTCAGGCCTGCTTGCGGGTCGGACGGCTGTTCGAAGAGGGGCGCATGGCACCCGAGATGATCTCGGTCATCAAGCGCAACAACTGCGGCAAGGCGCTGGACATCGCCCGACACGCCCGCGACATGCACGGAGGCAACGGCATCTCGGCCGAGTTCGGTGTGATCCGCCACATGGTGAATCTTGAGACGGTCAATACCTATGAAGGCACGCACGACGTGCATGCGCTGATCATCGGTCGGGCCCAGACAGGTCTGCAGGCCTTCTTTTAGTGTTCCCCACCTGACGAAGGATTCCCCTTTTTTGATCAGGTGTGTCACTGTCTGGCTATGAGACGCGATGACATTTGTTTGTATTTGAACCCCGCTGACCGTGCGGAACTTCGTAAGCGCTACGGCGCTACCCTATGCGATGAGGCTTGACGGCGGCGCGTAACACCACGGCTTCAGGTCTTCGATGCCGCTTTGCGGGTGGCCGTCGAGGATGGCGCGGAGGGTGGCGTCGAGGTAGTCGACCGGGTTGACGCCGGACATCTTGCAGGTGGCGACCAGCGAGGCGGGCGTGGCCCAGTTTTCGGCGCCGACCTCATTGCCTGCGAAGAGCGCGTTTTTCCGCGTCGGGGCAATCGGTCTGATCTGATTTTCGACCGGATTGGTGTCCAGCTCGAGGCTGCCATCGTCGAGGAAGCGGATCAGGCCGGGCCAGTGCGCGAGGGTGTAGCGGATGTCCTCGGCCAGCTGGGATTTCTGCGGAATGCGCGAGAGCTGGGCCTCGAGCCAGGGCGTGAGCGCGGCGATGATCGGGGCTGCGTGTTCGCGCCGGGCGGCCAACCGCACGTCCGCATCCCTCCCGCGCACGGATTTCTCGACCTGGTAGAGCAGGGACTATCCTGAATTTTGTGCTCTGACGTGGTAACTGCTCTCAGAGGAGACCCACGTATGAGCATCGACAAAGACCTGCTGGACCGGCTGATGGAAGGCCGCTCGCCTGGCAATCTGTTTGGCAAGACCGGCATCCTTGTGTATGGCGGTGACAAAGTAGGCCACGAAGCGGCGGCGAGGGGGTCGACCGCGCCGGAGTAAAATCCGGCCAGTGGTAAGGCTGTTTCCTTTTTGGGGGGGACGGCCGGGAATGTTTGCCGTGGAAGTCTACGCTGCCGTTCGACACTTTGTGTTCGTGGAGGGCAACAGCCAGCGCGCTGCGGCTCGGGTCTTCGGGCTGAGCCGCGAGACGATCTCGAAGATGTGCCGGTTTTCGCTGCCGCCTGGCTACACACGGGTGAAGCCGGTGGCCAAACCGAAGCTGGGGGCGCTGCTGCCGGTCATTGATGCCATCCTCGAGGCGGACGGGACGGCCCGTGTCGCGCACCAGCGACAGCAAGCTGTCCGGACCCTTGCGAAAGTCCACCGGCTGGCTCGCCAGGAACACCTTCACGCCCGAAGGTATCATGCCGAGCGTACCGCGCGAAGAACACGGCGCAGTGCCGTTTCGCTCAGCGCGGGGCTGACGCGGATGGTGACGTCGCCCATCACGATTTCCACCATCGGCTCCGGCGCTCCATCGGCGCCAGCTTCGCTCCCCTTGCTCAGGAAGGCCCGCCGCCAGCCAAAGAGTTGCGCCGGCGAAATCCCCAGACGGCGGGCCAGAGCAGAAACATTCACCCCAGGCTCCAGCGCCGCCCGAACCGCCTGCTCCTTGAAATCATCCGACCACCGCCGCCGCTCCCCGACCGGCGCACCCTCAAAACGCTCAACCACCGCCTCGACCAACTGCAAGCTACCAGTCGCAGGCATAGGCGTAGAACCAGTCATAGACATGAAACCCCGGTCATCTGTTCAATGACCAAGACCTATCCCAGATCCCAAGCGGCAATAACCCACGGGGTTGCCTTGCCGCTTACCCTACATCAAGGTCAAAGGCCGATGGACCTATCTCTACCGTACCGTTGATCGCAATTGCGAAACCCTTGATTTTATGCTGTCTGAGCGCCGTGATCTGGCAGCGGCACGCCGCTTCTTCAGAGGTGCTATCGCCACCCACGGGGTTCCGGACCGGGTGGTAATTGACAAGAGTGGAGCCAATCTGGCTGGCCTGCAGGCGGTGAATTTTATCCTCAAGTTCACCGGCACGGGCAAGACGGTTAAGATCCTGCAGGTCAAGTACCTAAACAATATCCTCGAGCAGGATCATCGCTTCATCAAGCGCATAACCGCCCCAATGATGGGCTTCAAAACCTTCCACTCCGCGCAGGCCACCATTGCAGGGATCGAGATCGCACATGATCCGAAAGGGCCAGATCCCGGCCAATGGACGTACCGCCTTTCAGCAGTTTACGGACCTCGCGGCATAATCATGTCCGAAGCTTGGGCGACTCAAAACAGCCCAAAACGATGCGACAGAACCGTTTGGATCGACCTGCTTAACGCCATTGGGCCGGAACGATCACGCCGTGGCTGCACCGCGTGTGCCGCACCGGCCCGGGCGCATTTCAGAACGCGTTCAGCCCGGTCAGGTTGCGCCCGATGACCAGCTTCTGGATTTCGGTGGTGCCGTCCGGGATCGGCATGACCTTGGCATTGCGGAAGTGCCGTTCGACGGGAAACTCTTTGGTGATACCGTTGCCGCCGTGGATCTGCACGGCCTTGCCGGCAATTTCGACTGCCATTTCAGTCGCATACCATTTCGCCATCGAGGTCTGCGTGTCGCAACGCACGCCCAGTTCCAGAAGTTGCAGCCCGCGCTGGCACAACAGGCGCGCGGCATCCAGGTGCGTGGCCATGTCGGCAAGATATCCCTGGATCAACTGGTGCCCGCCGATCGGCTTGCCGTGTTGTTCGCGCTCTTTGGAATACGCGACCGCGCATTCCAGTGCCGCCTGGGCGATTCCGACGCTGGTCAGCCCGACAAAGACCCGCGCGCTCTCGAACAGCTTCAATGTCTGGAACAGGCCCCCGCCTGCATTTCCCAGAACATGTTCGGCGGTGGTTTCGGCCCGGTCAAAGAACAATTCGCAGGTCGATGCCCCGACAAGCCCCATCTTGCGCAACTCGCGGCTTTCATAACCGCCCTTGTCGCGATCCACGATAACCATGGAAATGCCACCGTCCAGATTGCAGACAACGATGGCGAAATCCGATTGCGCACCGTTGGAAATCCACAGCTTCTGTCCGCTGACAAAAATCTTGTCGCCGTGGCGCTCCGCGCGGGCCTTGACCTCGCGCACGTTCGAGCCGACCGAGGGTTCGGAAATGCAGGTGGCGCAGATGCGCTCGCTGCGCAGGAGCGGTTTGAGATAAGCCTCTTTCTGCGCCGCGTCGCCCAACAGGTTGAGCGCGAATGCGGCATGGCCCTGAATCAGAACGGCAATCGCCAGATCGGCCCAGATCCGCGCCAGTTCCTCGTAGAGGATGCCATAGGTCATGCGGTCGATCCCCGCGCCACCGTCCTCTTCGGGGAGCAAGCCGCTGATGAGCCCGAATTCCTCGACCTTGGCGAACAAGCCCTTGAGGGTTTCCGCATCCGGAGGATGGCCCAGGTCTTCGTATTTTTCCACTAGCGGAGCGAATTCCGCATTGGCCATCTTGCGGAAGTTTTCCAGCAACATGCGCTGGTCGTCGGTATAAATCGCCTGTGCGGCAGCAATCACATTTTCCATTTTCTTTTCCTTGTTTCAGCGGCCCAGAATGGTAACGCAGGCGGCGGCTTCCTCGACGCCGTGCAAGCCGCCGCCATTTTCGGCGATGGCGTTCTGTGCGCCGTCAACCTGGCGTGCACCAGCCTCGCCGCGTAGTTGCGTGACCAGTTCGAATATCTGGCCAATCCCGGTGGCGCCCACCGGGTGGCCCTTGGATTCCAGTCCGCCCGAGGTATTCACCGGAATGCGCCCGCCGATCGTTGTCTCGCCGCGCAGGCTGGCCGGGCCACCTTCGCCGAACGGGACAAAGCCCAGGTTTTCTATCTGGATGACCTCGCCCACGGCGGTTGCGTCGTGCACTTCGGCGAGGGACATGTCATCGGGGCCAAGCCCGGCTTGTTCATAGGCTTGCAGGGCGGCAAGGCGGGTCAGGTGGTTTTCGTGATCCTCGGGCGCGCGGTCGGTGCCCGAGCGCAGGACCGCTGCCTTGACCCTGATCGCGCGGGTCCGGTCGATGCCCAGCCGTTTGAGGCCCTCGCCCGTACAAAGCACCGCCGCCGCCGCGCCGTCGGAAATCGGGGCGCACATGGGAAGGGTCAGCGGGTAGGTGATGGGCGGCGCGGCGAGCACCTGATCAATGCTCATGCTGTCGCGATATTGCGCCAGCGGATTATGTACCGAGTGCCCGTGGTTCTTGGCGGACACGGCCGCGAAGTGTTCCTGTGTCGTGCCAAAGGTTTTCATGTGCAGCCGCGCGAAGCCGGCATAGACATCCATGAACACGCTATAGGGCTTGGACGATTTCGAGCCTTCGGGTTCCTCCACCCCGGCACCCAGATCGGCCAGGCGCTGCGCGACCGCTTCGCCGTTGCTCACGTCCCAGCCGCTGTCAAAGGCCGCGAACATCAGCGCGCGGTCATCGGAATACATCTTTTCGGCCCCCACGGCGAGGCAGCAATCGCCGTTGCCGGCCTTGAGGAAATCCACCGCCAGCTTGAACCCGGTCGAGGCGCTTGCGCAGGCGTTTTCGACATTCACCACCGGAATGCCCTGAATGCCCATCTCGCGCAGCGCGATCTCGCCGCGGATCATGTGCTGGCCTTCCATGTGGCCCTGCACGGCATTCGAGAAGAACGCACCGTCGATGTGCTTTGCCGCAAATCCGGCATCGGCAAGGGCACCGGTGACGGCCTCGCGGGTCATGTCCTTGATGGACTTGTCCCGGAACTTTCCGAACGGCGTCATGCCGACGCCGACGACATAAATATCCTGCATCATTCGTTCTCCTGTGTCAGTATCCGCGAAACTGCGGCTTGCGCTTCTCATTGAATGCCGTCAGCCCCTCGCGCATGTCCCAGGACCGCATATGGGCGCGCAGGTTCAGCATCTCTTCGGCCAGCGCCGCAGGTTCGTCCACGTTCATCGACCTATTCGCCACAG
Source organism: Alphaproteobacteria bacterium (assembly GCA_018829385.1). GTDB lineage: Bacteria > Pseudomonadota > Alphaproteobacteria > Rhizobiales > Rhizobiaceae > Hoeflea. The sequence goes on along the minus strand of JAHJUC010000574.1, from coordinate 13,667 downwards.
CCTTCATGCGGCGCAGCACGGCGGGGCTCTTGTCGGTCAGCTTGTCGGTAAAGGCCTGCACCGTCTCGCGAAGCTGCGCATCCGCAACCACCTTGTTGACCAATCCCCACTCCATCATTTCCCGCGCCGAGACATTTTCGCCCGAGAACAGCAGGTATTTCGCGCGGTTCAGTCCGATCCGGCGCGGCAGGATCGCGGCGCCGCCAGCACCGGGAAAGACGCCGAAATTGGAATGGGCATCGCCAATCTGCGCGCTTTCGGCGGCAAAGACCAGATCGCAGGCCATCACCATTTCCAGCCCGCCCGCCATGGCCAGCCCGTTGACGGCGGCGATCACCGGCTTGGGGCCATGGCGCATCAGCCCGAAGGTGTGCTCGACCAGATCGAGCAGGTCGGACTCTCCGGGTTCATGCCTGGCACCGGCCACTTCCTTCAGATCGGCCCCCGCGCAGAAAGCACGGCCCGAGCCGGTCAGGACAATAGCGCGAATGGCATCGTCGGCAATCGCGGCTTCAAGCGCATCTGCCATCTCGCGCAGCATCTGCATCGACATGGCGTTCAACTGGTCGGTCCTCTGGAAGGTGATCCATTCGGTTCGGGCCACGCGCTCCACGGACAGGGTCTGGGGGGCTTCAGTCATGGTAAGCTCCTGAAGAAGAATGAAAAGATATGATTTCAGGTTGCCTTGTGCGGCGGATTGCGCTGCTATGGGCCAGACCTGCACACGGATAAAACGACAACGGGAGACTGACATGAGCACTGCACCACTGGCCGGATTGAAAATCCTCAGCCTCGCGGAACAATTCCCCGGCCCCTACGCGACGATGCTTCTGTCGGATATGGGGGCCGAGGTGATCATGGTCGAACGGCCCGGTGTTGGCGATCCGGCGCGGCAGTTTCCGCCGCTGTTTCGTGCACTGAACCGGGGCAAGCGCAGCGTGGCGCTCGATCTGAAATCCGCCGAGGGGATCGCGCGGTTTCGTGAGATGGTCAGCAAATCCGATGTCATCGTCGAAGGCTTTCGCCCCGGCAAGCTGGCAGCACTTGGCGCCGGGTTCGAGGACATGCGCAAGATCAATCCGCGGCTGGTCTATGTGTCGATCTCGGGATACGGGCAAGACGGCCCCTATCGCGACAGGGCGGGGCATGACCTCAGCTATGAAGGCGTCGGTGGTCTTCTGGCCGATCAGGCCGAGGCCGGGCAACCGGGGCCGGTGCCGACCCTCCCGCTTGCGGATATCGGCGCGGCGCTGTTCGCGGCCATCGCGATCCTCTCGGCGGTGGTATCCAGCCAGCGGACGGGGCAGGGGCGTTACGTCGATGTCTCGATGTCGGATGCGGTGGTCTCCATGCTCACCGCCTTCCTTGTGCCCGCGGCCAATGGCACGCCGTTGGGCGAGTTCATCGCCGAGCCGGGCTATGGCGTGTTCACCTGCAGGGATGGCAAACTGCTGACGCTGTCCATCGCGCATGAGGACTGGTTCTGGCACCCGTTCTGCGAGGCGATCGGCAAGCCGGACCTTGCCGGGATGAAAGGCCGCGACCGTGTCACGCGCAAGGACGAGTTGCGGGAGGAGATTGCGGCGGTTCTTGTCGGCAAGACGCGCGCGGACTGGGGCGGTCTCTTTGACAAGGCGGGCGTACCCTGGGGCCCTGTCAATTCGCTGGCCGAGGCCATGAACGATCCGCATGTGCGCGCCCGCCGGTTGCTGCGCACCATCGCGCATGATGGCGGCAAGACAGAGACTTTCCTGGTCCAGCCCCTGAAATTCGACGGTTTTGAAACCGAGATTTCGGGGCTGCCGCCGGAGATCGGCGCGGACAATAAACGCATGTTCGAGGGCGGCCCCGACTGAAGGCGACCGCCCATATTCGGATCTAGCAGGCAAACGAATACCCTCCATTCACCGGATAGGTCTGTCCGGTGATCCAGCTTGCAGCATCCGAGCAGAGAAACAGGATCATTCCCGCCGCGTCTTCCGGTTCGCCCAGCCGACGGATCACATATTGCGAAAGCGCCCGCTTCTCGGTCTCCGCATCCGGGATCAGATCGGCGACCGCCGGGGTTCTGGTGCCGCCTAGGGCGACGCAGTTTGCGGTAATTCCAAACCGGCCACCGGCCTTGGCGATGGCCCGCATAAAGCCCGCCGCCCCGGCCTTGGCACCGGAATAGACCGCCAAGTGCGGCTCGCCCACGCGGCCGGCGTCGGATATGACCGTCACGATGCGCCCATAGCCACCCTTGACCATGATCGGCATGGCGTGGCGGGTGCAGTTCAGCACGCCATCGAAATTGGTGGCCATCCAGCGGCGCCATTCGGCGGGGTCCGATTCCCAGAACGGCACAAGATCGTCCAGTCGCGATGTCGGCCCGGCATTGCCCGCGTTGTTGACCAGAATCTCCACGCTGCCAAAGGCGCGCTGCGCCTCGGAAAAGGCCGCGCCGACAGCATCGAAATCGGACACATCAAAGGCAAGCGGCAGCGCCCTTGCGCCCGCGGCCTCGACTTCGGCGGCAACGCTTTCGGCCCGCTCGGCGTGAAAATCGTTGACCACGACGGCACCCGCGCCATGTTCGGCGAGATAAAGCGCGACCTGACGGCCCACGCCTTGTCCGGCCCCGGTTACAAGTGCGGTATGTCCCTTGATGTCGAGAAGTTCGCTCATTGTGTTTTCCTTCCTATCCGAGCCATCTCTTGCGGCGCCGGTAATGCTTGATTTCGCGATAGCTCTTGCGTTCACCGGAGGCGGTGACACCAAGATAGAATTCTCTGATGTCTTCGTTGCCGGCGAGCTTGTGGGCGGGGCCATCCAAGACGATGCGCCCGTTCTCCATCACATAGGCGTAATCGGCGATCGACAGGGCGGCGGCGCTGTTTTGTTCAACAAGAAAGAAGGTCGTGCCTTCGCGCTTGAGCTGTTTGAGAACTTCGTAGACGTCACGGACCATCATCGGCGCCAGACCCAGCGACGGCTCGTCGATGGCGATGATCTTGGGCCTCGCCATCATGGCCCGGCCGATCATAAGCAGTTGCTGCTCACCGCCGGACATGAACCCCGAGGTGCGGTTGCGCAGGTCCGCAAGACGCGGCATCAGGCTGTAGACATGAGCCAGCCGCCTCTTCAATTCGGCGGTGTTGGGCACCATATGGCCGCCGACAATCAGGTTCTGTTCCGATGTCAGGTGACGCAGCACGCGTCGGCCCTCCATCACATGGATAAGGCCATTCTTTACCACATTCGACGCTTCCATGTTCTGAATCGGCGTGCCGTTCAGGACGATCGAACCGGCGGACACGGTTCCGTCTTCGGATTTCAGAGTTCCGGAAATCGCCTTGAGCGTCGTGCTTTTTCCTGCCCCGTTTCCACCGAGAAGCGCAACACACTGACCCTCGCGCACGGTCATTGAGACCCCTTTGAGCGCCAGAATGACGTCGGAATAGGTCACTTCCACGTTATTGAGTTCGAGCATAACTTCGGGTCCGGATCCAGAGAAAGGGTCGGGCACCACGATCGCGGTGCCCGGGTTTTGTTCACCACTTGCTCAAATCGGGAACATCGACGCCGGTCGCCGCGATGGTGATCTTCCCGTCCTTAACCGTGCCCACGTTCACCTTGAGTCCTTTCAGAGGAAAGGGGGCTTCGGGGGTGAAAGTGAGACTCGGAAGGAAGCCATGGGTTTCCTCCGAGGTGATCGGCTTGGCAAAGAGCGCCTCGCGCACCAGCTCGCCCGTCAGACCTTCGGCACCGTTCTCCTCGATCGCGTGCTCGATCACGGCCACGGTATAGAGGGCCTGGGAAATCCCCATGGCCGTCACGACATTCCAGGGCGCCTTGAGCCCGTAATCCGAAACTAGGGTCTGGTAGAACTGCCGCGCTTCTGTATCCTCATCGGCCGCGATCACCATGCCGTAGGCCTCAAAGTCGCCTTCAAGCTGCGCCAGCCCGCCAAGCGCTTTGCCCGAGGCAGGCAGCCCGTTATGCGAGCTCATCATGATCGGGATGTCGGCCCCGTTGGCCTGCAACCCGCGTTTCGCGGCGACCACGATCGAGGTGTTGGTCTGGATGATCACCGCTTCGGCCCCCGACCGCGCGACGCGACGCATTTGCGCGGTCAGGTCGGTCGGCTGCACGTCGGTATAGATGACCTCAACCAAATCGGCGGCCTCGGGATGCTCTTCGGTATAGACTTCGAGCCCCTTTGCCATATCGACATAGGCAGGGGATGCCTCGGAGGACAGGACCGCGAATTTTATGGGTTCGTCGCCGCCACGCTGTTCGCGCATCCAAGCCAGAAAGCCTGCGGCTTCATGCGCATAGGTCGGGCGCGGATTAAATATCCAGGAATCGGGCTGCCAGGCAAAGCCATAGGCGGCCGTGGCCATGAACATCGGGATCTTGTCTTCGGGTAAGCGTTCGGACAGGGCCGCCACGTCCGGCCCGCCAAGGCCGACCACGGCGATCGGCGCCAGCTCCGACTTGATTCCGGGCCACAGGCTGGCGACCTGTGCGGCATCATATCGGGTCTCGTAGTTCTTGTAGTTCAGCTTGACGCCGAGTTCCTTGCCGCTGGTCGCGTTCCACCAGTCGAAAACGACCTCCCGGCTTGAGGCCAAGATCGGCATGATGTCGGCATAGGGGCCAGAAAAGTCCGACAGAAGCGCAAGGTTATATGTGGTCTCCGCCTGTGCCTTCATTGGTAGCGCCGTGGCGAGCGCCAGCGTTCCGGCGGCCAGCAGCCCCCCAAGGCCCGATTTGCTGAGGTATGTCATTTTCATTCTCCTCCCAGGTTATAGACCGCCCCGAAATCAATAGGGGAACGGCCAGATACGATAAGACGATTTCAGGATATTCCAGCGGTGCATCACCCCCTTGGGTTCAAGGATCATGAACAAGGCAATCACGCCACCAAGAATGACGTTCATGCCCGCGAACACGATATCGCCTCCCAGAAACGAGACGGAATCGGCGATATTCGGGCCGACTGTGGCAATAACTTCCTGGATGGTGCGAATGACGAAGACACCGACCAGCGCCCCGACGATCGACCCCATTCCACCGACGATGATCATCGCCACGAAAAAGATGGAATGGAACAGGGTGAATTGATCGACCCCGACAAAGCGGATCATGTAGGCCCAGAGTGCCCCGCCGACGCCAGCATAGAAGGCGCCGATCAGAAAGGCATTCGCCTTGGTAGCCGCTACATTGATCCCCATGATGCCTGCGGCCACGTCATCGTCCCTGACCGCGATGAAGGCGCGACCGAAGCGCGACCGGATGATCCCGAACGCGCCTGCGATCATGATCGCGGCAACCGCAAGGTTCATGTAGAATTGCTGGGTCTCGGTGACGAAGCGCAGCCCGAATATCTCTGCTGCCGGCACGGTGACTCCATTTGAGCCACCTAGCCAGGAGGATGGCAGGTTCAGGACTGCAAAATGAAAGATGAACTGTGCCGCGAGAGTCGTCAGCGCCAGATAGAACCCCTTGATCCGAGTCGCCGTCAAACCGAAGAGAAAGCCGAACAGCGCAGCCGCGAACCCGGCCAACGGTATGGTCAACAGGAACGTGAGACCGGTCTTGGAGGCCAGTATCGAAGCGGTATAGGCGCCCACCCCCATGAATGCGGCCTGGCCCAGATTGATCTGGCCCGCATAGCCGGTGCAAATCTGGAGTCCGACGGCGATCACGGCGCTGATCAGCATCATGTTCAGCACGGCGATGATACGCCCGCTCACAAGATAGGGCATCGCCAGCATAACCACGAGGAACAGCGCCAGGCAAACCGCCTGCCAGCGCGTGCGCACGAGACGTCTGTCGGCGCGATAGCTTGTGGGAAAAATGCCGGAAGGATCCATGAATTAAACCCGCTCGATTGTGCGCCAGCCGAACAGACCCGTGGGCCGGATCAGCAGAATGGCAAGCATGATGATATAGGGCACGACACTGCCGAGCGAGCCGCCGATGATCGGATCGAGGTAGTTGGTGGTCAGGCTCTGGATTACACCGATGATGATTCCCGCCAGGACAAGTCCGCCGATCGACTCCAACCCGGCGAACAATGCAACCGGCAGTGCCGCAAAACCGATATCCGAGGCCAGAAAGGTCAGCGACTTGCCGCTGAGGAAGATCATCGCCCCTATCGTGGACAGGATTGCGCCGAGAATCCAGGCAAAGGCAATAGAGCCTTTCACCGAAATCCCCATCGAAGCAGCGACGACGTGATCTTCGGCCACTGCCGTCATCCGCAGGCCTGAACGGGTCCGGTTGAAGAACCAGGACAGGCCAACGGCGGCAACGATGGTGATGATCCCCCCGATAAGCAAGTTCATCGGAATCAGCATATCGCCGAGGAAGAGCGGCTTCAGCGGAAAGATGATCGGGAATGGCCGGACGGAGGCCCCAAACAGCAGCAGGACGACGCCACGCAGCAGGATCAGCAGGCCGACAGTCACCATCACCATCGAGAACACCGATTCACCGATCAGCTTGGTGAGGAAAATCCGTTCGATCAGATAGCCGACAAGACCCGCAAGAACCAAGGATAGCGGGATCGACAGCCACAGGCTCAGGCCGAGCTGCATGGTTGTGAACCAGACGATGAAACCGCCGATGATCACCAGTTCGCCCTGCGCGAAATTGAACACCTTGCTGGCGCGGTAGATCACGACGAACCCCATGGCCACCAGCGCGTAAAGCAGGCCGATCAAGGCCCCGGTGATGATGTCATTGATGAAATAGACCATTTTTTCCGACCTCCCTTAAATTTGCGACCGCCGCCCGGCAGCCTTCGATCCGCTCTCGACATCCGATACACGCACCTCGGCCCTGAGCACGCCCTGGCGGCCATCCTGATAAGTAACGGCAATCTCAAGGTCGATCTTGTCGGCACCGCTGTAAATAGCCTCAACGAGCGTGGCATACCGGTCTTCCAGGAATGCGCGCCGGAGTTTCCGGCTGCGGGTCAGCTCGCCTTCGTCCGGGTCCAGTTCCTTGGGGAAATTCGCGAACCGCACGACCCGAGAGCCTTCGGGCAGCAAGGCGTTGATGCGCGAAACCTCGCCTTTGATAAGGTCCAGAACCTCGGCTTTTTGCGACAGGTCGGTATAGGTCGAGAAGCTGATATTGTTCTCTTCGGCCCAGCGGCTGAGGACCTCCATGTCGATATTGATCAGCGCTCCGACAAAATCCCGGGTTTCGTCGCCCAGCGTCATAAGATCCTTGATGTAGGGGCTGTAGCGCAGCCGTGTTTCGATAAACTGCGGCGGATAACTGTGGCCGTTCGCCAGGCGGCGCATGTCCTTGACGCGGTCGTAGAATACCAGCTCTCCGTCATCGGTCATCGAAACCGCATCGCCGGTGGCATACCAACCGTCTTCGGTCAGCACCTCGGCGGTCTCGTCCGGTTTGCCATAATATCCGCCAAAGCCCGAGCCGCCGCGGACCTGCAACTCGCTTTGCGGCGTTATGCGGTATTCCAACGGATCGCCATAAGCGGTATTGCTTTGCATCCAGCTGCCGCTTGTTTCCAGCTGATAACTTTCGCCGACATGCGCGGTCAGAAGGCCGATTTCGGTCGCGCCATAGACGTTGCGCAGCTTGACCCCCATGGCGTGGAACATGCGAAAGACTTCCGGGGCCATCAGAGCACCGCCGCTCATCGCATTTTTTGCCTTGCCAAGGCCTAAATTGTCGCGCAGGTGATGCAGCACCAGCGCCTCGGCAAAGGGAAGTCGCAGGCGCGCGGCGAGGCTGGGACTGCGCCCTTCCAAGCGTTCGACATAAACGTCACGGCCGACTTTCATACCCCAATTGTACATCAAGTTGCGGAACTTGCCCGCGCCCAGCATCCGGGCCTGAACGATCGAGGCAAGGTTTTCCCACTGGCGCGGACTGAACACCAGCGCGTCAACCGCCAGTTCGCGGATGTTGGTCAGCACGTCTTCGGGGCCTTCGGGAAAATTGACGACCATGGGCGCGATCAAACCAATCGACAGGCCGAAAATCTGTTCCGTGACCCAGGCAGGCGAAATGTACGTCAAGTATTCGGTGCCTGGCGCGATTTCGATTGCCCCCATCACACGTGAGCAGTTGTCGAACAGGTAACGATAGCTGATGACAACGCCCTTCGGTTTTCCCGTGGTCCCGGAGGTATAGGACAGCAAGGCGGTATCGTCCGCCCGCCCGCGTTTGACGTGTTCTTCAAATCTGGCAGGCTCCTTGGCGTGAATCTGACGTCCTGCCGCGCTCACACTTTCAAATGAATGCAAGAGGGGATGATCATAGCTCCAAAGACCAGAATCATCCCAGTAAACGATCGCCAAGGCACGCGAGTACTTGCCCGCGATCTCGATGCATTTATCGACCTGCTCCTGATCCTGCGCCAGAAAAATCCGCGTTTGCGAGTCTTCGGCCAGATACAGGATCTCTTCGGCGTTCTGATCCGGATAGACGGACAGGACTTTGCCGCCCAATGACTGAACGGCGTATTCAGCCCAGAAATGTTCGGGTTCGTTTTCCCCGATCAACATGACGGATTCGCCCGCCGACAGGCCCAGGTTCTCCAACCCGAGAGCCAGGGCACGAACCCTGTCAATCACATCGGCCCAGGTGAATTCACGCCAGATTCCCAGGCGCTTGTGGCGTTCGGCGAGGTTGTTCGGCATGGACGTTGCACGCGCGAGCAAAATCTGCGGCAGGGTTTCGCTGTGTGTCACTGCCGGGTCTGAAAAGACCATTGCTGTTCTTTGTTTAGTCATCCCGCTACCCCAGATATGCCTTGATCACAGCCGGGTTCTTCTGGATTTCTTCGGGCGTGCCTTCGGCGATGACCCGCCCGAAGTCCAGCACCACGATCCGGTCAGCAAGGTCCATAACAACGCCCATGTCGTGCTCGACCAGAACCACTGGAATCTTGCGCGCCTCGCGCACATCGAAAATGAAGCGCGCGAGGTCCTCTTTCTCTTCCGAGTTCATGCCGGCCATCGGTTCATCCATCAGCAGGATGGATGGTTCCTGCGCCAATGCGCGGCCCAGATCGACACGTTTGCGCAGCCCGTAGCCCAATGTGCCCACTGGCCGGTTGCGGATTGCTTCGATCTCCAGAAAGTCAATAATCTCTTCGGCGGCTTCGCGATGCTCTGATTCCTCCCGCATCACGGGCCCAAACTGGAAAAAGGCCTGGATCACATTCGATTTCATCAGCATGTGACGACCGATCATGATGTTTTCCACCACGGTCTGCCCGGCAAAGAGATGGGTGCCCTGAAACGTACGCGCCAGTCCGCGCCGGGCGATCTGGTCAACACGCAGGCCGGTAACGTCCTGCCCGGACAACTCGACACGGCCCTTCTGCGGACGATAGAAACCCGCAGTAACGTTCAGAAGTGATGTTTTTCCGGCACCGTTCGGACCGATGATCGCAAGCAATTCATCGTCGTTCACGGTAATGCTCACATCGTCGAGCGCCGTCACACCGCCAAATTTCAAAGTTGCACTGCGCACAGCAAGCGGCGATGTGACGATCCCCCCATTCGTGGTCATGACTCAGCCCGTGCCTTTTGCCGACAGCCCATGGAACGGCACATAACCTGACCGAACGGTGATCCGCAAGTGACGAGGTTTCCTCGCATTTTTCTCCTCCCACCTCTTATTTCAGAGGGCTGCTTGCCGGAGGTGCCAAGCCGCTTTCTGATACCTAACATATGTTAGAAAGTAAAATCAACAATTGAATCCGCCGCCAAGCAGAACCGCTCAGACAGTCGCGTATTCTGCGGTAAAACTTCGAAGACCGGTTTGATCCTGGCACCAGACGGTTCCGGAGTTTTCGGCCCCTTCACTATGCAACTGCAATTCGCAGGGCAGGGTCAGCGGTGCGAGTCCCCGGAAAGAAAACCGGTGGGGCGACGTCTTCAAGGCTTCCGCCGCCAGATTCAGAAGCAGCGTCGCTTGCTGCAGCGCGACAAACAGGATGAGAATCGCATTGCCGCACCAGAATTGTTCCCCAAGATAGTGCCGTTGCATCATTAGAAACGTTCCCGAGAGAGTTTCACTCAAGGGGACAGGCATGAGGCGGATCGGCATGGGAACGAGAGACGAACTTCTTGAGGCTGTGGGGGCGCGCTACCGTGCTGCGACCCGGACCGAGAAGGGTCGAATCCTGACGGAGTTCGCGGAGATCTCCGGATATCACCGCAAGCATGCCGAACGGCTGCTGCGACGCGACCATGTCGTGGACCGGTCGCGGCCCCGACCGGAACGCCGCGTTTATGACGACGCGGTGCGCGAGGCGCTGGTCGTGCTCTGGGAAGCGGGTGACCGGATCTGCGGAAAGCGGCTGAAGCCACTCATTCCGTTGCTGATCCCGGCGATGGAGCGGCATGGCCATCTTGCACTGGACGAGACGGTGCGCCTGCGTCTGCTCGAGATCAGCGCAGCGACGATTGACGGGTGCTCGCCCCGGCCCGGGCGGGCGCGTCGGGCGGAGGGCGACGGCGCAATGCTCACTCCTCGGCGGTGCGGCGCAGCGTGCCGGTCCGCACATTTGCGGATTGGAACGACCCCGCGCCCGGATACATGGAAGCGGATCTCGTGGCGCATAGCGGCCCGTCGGCAAGCGGGAGTTTCGTGCAGACGCTGACGTTGACCGATGTGGCGACAGGATGGACGGAATGTGCGCCTCTTCTGTTTCGCGAACAGCGCCTGCTGAGCGAGGTGATGACCGCGCTGCGCCCGGCGCTGCCGTTTCCGTTGCTGGGCTTCGATACGGACAATGACAGCGTCTTCATGAACGAGACGATCAGGGACTGGTGCGACGCCGCAAAGGTCGCGTTCACTCGCTCGCGCCCCTATCGAAAGAATGATCAGGCCCATGTCGAACAAAAGAACGGGGCGGTGGTGCGGCGGATGGTGGGCTATCGCAGATACGCCGGCATTGCCGCGGCCACCGAACTGGCACACCTCTATCGCGATATGCGGCTCTACGTGAACTTCTTCCAGCCCTCGTTCAAGCTGATGGAAAAGACCCGCGACGGGGGGCCCGGGTGACGAAGCGATATCATCCGCCGCTGACACCGTTCCAGCGCGTGCAGGCCCATCCCGCCGTCGCGCAGGAAGCCAAGGACGCGCTTGCCACCCAATTCGGGCAGCTCGATCCGGTCGTCCTGCTTCACGCCATCCGCCAGTCACAAGCACGGTTGACGGCGCTGGCCGATGCAGGACCGGTCAATGAAGGCGCTCATGACCCCAGGGCAGACGTCGATGCCTTCCTGAGCGGTTTGCGCCATGCCTGGAAGGAAGGTGAGGTCAGGCCCACGTCGCGAAAAAAGCCGCCTGCGCCTCGAGGGCGGCGGCGCCCCGATCCGCTCGCCAAGGTCACCGACGACCTCAAGGCGTGGTTCCACGAAGACCCGTCACAAACCGGGCGCGAGCTACTGGGCAGGCTTCAGGCGGCTCATCCGGATGACTATCCTGACGCGTTGATCCGCAGTAACCGCTCGGTTTCTACCGCGGCTCTTTTTCCTTGACGCGGGCGATGATGTTGGGATCGGCGATAAAGTCCTCGAGGAAGCCGCGCCATGCATCTGGTGATTGACGTGCGTCGTCGAGCATGTCTTTCAGTTCGTCGATGCCATCATCGGTCAGGGCAGTGACGGCTTCTTCGCTTCCGGTTTGGACGCTGATGATGGTGCCGTAGCTGAGGTTGTCGCTGGCGATAATCCCGGCGAGAAAGCTCGAGATCATCGCTGCCCCCTGCGCCAGTCATCTAGGCGGGCGTAGATCGTGACCGCGATGCCAATGAGCGCCAGAGCGATGAACACCCAGCGGAGCGTATCGAGGTACGGCACCAGCGGCAGGACGGCGGACTGGGTCTCGGCAAGAACACTCTGCGCAACCTCTACCCCGGCCGCGCCCAGTGTCGCGACACCTGCCGCCCCGCCGCCCTTCATTGTGCGACTGTCGGCCAAAATCTCGCGCACGGGTGACGCGTCCTCCGCGAATGAGGTCGCTCGGATAGGAAACCGCTCACCCCATTGGCGGGCTGGACCAAGATCAACATGCATGAAGCCTGAGCGAGGATAGAAGCCGAAGCCGAGAAACCCTACCTCCCGTGCTGCCGCCTCGAAGGCCACTGGGTCGTGGTTCGACATGGCGATGTCGAAGGCCGCGCCGTCCATGTGTTTCGAGCGCGTTGCGCCGCCAACGGCACGGTTGTGCTCCGGGCTACGATAGGCCGAACGGACGATCAACGGCTTGCCCAGCCGGTCGCGCAGCGTCTGCAGCTTTTCGAGGGCGGGTTCGTTGATCAGCAGCTTGCCAGTGCCCCGGCAGGCGATTTCGGCGGGCGAGAAGTTGGTCCAGCGCCAAGCGCTTTCCGGGGCGTCGCGCCAATGGTCGTAAAAGGTCGTGGTCATGGTGTCCTCCAGAAACGAAGAAACCCACCACAAGGGCGGGTTCAGGATGTCAGGTGAATTGAGGCGGAGCTCATCTATGGACCGCCGCCGAAGATCTTGAGCTTCAGAGCAATCCCGGCGAGGAGCGCCAACATCACGCCGGTGGTGATAAGATGGACGGCCGTCTGAACGGCCGTTCGCCGCACGAACCGGATGCAGTCCAGCAGCGAGCGCAGATCGCGGATGTCGAGGGCCGCGTCCTTGCCATCGATTCCGGCGTCGGCCAGCGCGCGTTTAGCACCCGCTTCGGCAGCGCGTGTCAGCATGGCCTGGAATTCGATCTCGGACATGCGCATGTCGCCCTGATCGGAACGCGGTGGCGTCATGACGAGACGATCCCGGCTTCCGTCGGCAGCGCAGCCGTGGTCCAAGGCGTGCTGTCGGCCGGGTTCACGTCCCAGGTCGAATAGACGGGACTGGCCATATCCGGGGACGGCGTACCGGGCGGCGCATCATAGTCGACCCCGCCGATCCGCAGGAACCCCGCAATACCGGTTGGCCCTGCCGTTCCGAGCTGGGCCAGCTGCTTCACATGCACGCCCGCGATGGCCGAAGCCCCGGCAGGCCCCGTTGGCCCCGCCAGCGAAAACGACATACGCTGACCCGCAATGTCGCTCGCGGCGCGGGTGGCGATGTCGCCGTCCTTCACCGCGTCGACCCCGCCCGAGAATGCGTCATAGGTCGCAACCAGATCGGGCGTGCGCCGCGCAAACCGCCGCCCGATGGTCGAGACGCCGTCGAGCACCGCGATATGGGCGTAGTAGCATGTGGTGTTGGTGTAATAGTCGTGGAGTCCGAAGTTTTTCCAGATGCACTTCACCGGCTTGCCCTTGCCGCCGGTGTTCGGTGCGGTGGCGCTGCTCTGCAGGACGCCGTCGATGTAGAGAGACCTTCAACCTTTCGGGTCGAGCGTCACTCACGGCCCTTTGCGGACCTCCGTCACCTTGCCAAATGCTGCACCGCAGCCGCCGCATTGCTGCCCTTCTTCGATCACGCAGCATTCTTGATGGATCAATGTCGGCACAGCGGACTAAGCGACTTGCGAAAAAACTCGTCGGGTATCGTGAAACGTAGGGACTGTTGACGTTCACCTTATGTGAATGAGCGTTGCGGCGATTGAGATGAAGGCTTTGAAACTCTGGTCGGTTTTGCAAGAGCGCATTGCTACCCCTCTGTTTTCTTTCAGTTTGCCAAAGTAATTTTCGATCAAGT
>JAHJUC010000573.1 GCA_018829385.1 Alphaproteobacteria bacterium | reverse complement strand
TCCGGGCCATCTGCGGCCTGCAAGTCGATCGTGAAGCAGGCGCCGCCCTCGGGCCGGTTCGACACCGTGATCGTGCCGCCAAAGTCCCGGATGATATTGTCCACGATGGAAAGCCCGATCCCGATCCCCTCGCCGACCCCCTTGGTGGTGAAGAACGGCTCGAACACCTTCTGCAACTGCTCGGGCTCGACGCCCGGTCCATTGTCGATGACGGTCACGAGCACGCGGTTTCCCTCCCGCCGGGCATCGATCTCAACCCTTGCATCCGCCCGTCCGGACAAGGCATCGATCGCATTGTTGACGAGATTGACGAACACCTGTCCGAGTCGGATCCGGCCACCCAGCACATGAAGACCCGATACGCCCGCGCCGACATGGATGTCGGCGATGCCCGCCGCACGCGCCCGCGGGCGCGCCAGCAGCAACGCCTCATCGATGATCGTGCCCAGCGGAACCGGCCCGATGCTGGCGCCCGGCTTGCGCGAGAAGGACAGCAATGTCCTCGAAAGTTCGGCCATCCGTTCAACCAGGCTGTTGATGCGCGTCAGGTTGCCCGAGACCTCGGACAATGCACCGCGGTCAAGAAACCGAAGCGCATTGTCCGCATAGGACCTGATGGCGGCCAGCGGCTGATTGTATTCATGGCTCAAGGCCGTCGACATCTGCCCGAGTGCGGCCAGCTTGGCGGTTTGAACCAGCTCATCCTGCGTCTTGCGCAATCGCTCTTCCGCCTCGCGGCGAACCTGGACTTCCTTGCTGAGCGTCTGGTTTGTGATCGATAGCGCCCGCGTGCGGTCCCGCACCACCCGTTCAAGCCGTAGCGCGATCGCCCGGTCGGTGCGGGCCTTGATGGTCAGTCCCTCGTTTCGCCGAAGCACGACCAGAGCAATCATGCCGGCCAGCAGACTGACCAGGGTTGCGATAGTGGCCGCACTCAGTCGCGCCGCGGCAACCGGCGCAGGATCGGCGAGCACATGCAGATCCCACTCGAGCAACGGCAAGCGGCGCACCAGATCCAACCGGTCTTCAAACCTGCCATCGATAAGGTAGCGGTCAACCCCTCCCGTCTGGCGCAAGTCCGAGAGCGATTTGAGCCGCCAGTCCGGATCATTGGCAAGAAACACGGTACCGCTCTTGTCGGTCACGAAGATGCGGCGCGCCGAGAGTGCCCACGCAGCCTCGACCCGATAGAAATCGACATAGACGATGACAACGCCAACGAACTTTCCCTCGCGGCGCACGCCGGAAGAAAAGGCATAGGTCCGCTCGCCCCGGTCGTTTGACAATGCGGCCCGGCCCAGCCGCCCTTGCATGGCGGCTTCGATCAGCTCCGGCAGACCCTCGGACCGCTCGGCCACCGAGCCGCGGGCATTTGCCAGCATTTCTCCATCCGGAAAGAAAAACGCCACATCCATCGCCGCCGACATGCTGCTTGTGACTTCCGCCACCCGGCGTGCATCGATGGACTGGGCGTTGCCCTCGACATCCCGCACGAAGAGTGCCCGGATCGACGATTGGCGCGCCAACAGCGGTGGCAGCAAGCGGTACTTGTCGAGAACCCCGGAGAGAATTTCCGTCTGCACCGACAGCGTCTCTCCCGCCTTCTGCATGACGTCCGAAAGCGCTCGTTCCTTGGCCGAGCTGACCGACCACGCCACGATAATGGCCGACAGGATCACCCAGACGACAAAGAGGCCTATTCGGGTCAGGCGGAACTGTTTTTCGATGGCGACGCGTGATTGCATCGCCGGACTTTAGAGCCAATCATCTTTAGCTGGAAGCGGTTTGGTGGACAGGATTTTTCGTGCCAGCCAGGAAAAACCACAAGCGCGATGCAGCGCATAGCGCGAGGATTTGACGACGCTGGCGCGGAAAAGACGTCCAAGCCTGGCGAAACTGGAAGGCTGGCCGAAAAGTACGATCCATAGCAATCGTCTGGACTTGATCTTTCGCGCCCTGGACTGCGTCGCGCGAGGCTAACGGCGCTCGCGCCGCGTCGCCTCCCGCTCCTGGCCAGATCACGAAATCCCGGCGTCCAAACGATTCCATCTAAAGATGATT
>JAHJUC010000572.1 GCA_018829385.1 Alphaproteobacteria bacterium | reverse complement strand
GTCGAGATGCTGGCGTCGGTCTCGAGGCTGTCGAGCATCAGCGACAGGTCGCGCAACGCATCTTCCAGTGCTGTCTGTATGACCGTGTCGCCCTTCTCGTTGTTCTGCATGTAGGCGAGCGTGTTGACCAGCTGGCCGCCGATGCCATCGTGCAGGTCGAGCATGATGCGCTGGCGCTCGTCGTTGATCGCCTTGAGCCGTTCGGCCTCGCCAAGCTTTTCGTAGGTAAGGCGCAGTTCCTCGGTCTTGGCGGCGATGGTCTCTTTGAGCGAGCCGGTCAGGTCTTCATAGTTGCGCAGGGACAACATGAAGCGGGAAATCACCAGCCAGAGACAGACGCAGAGCATGGCCAGCGGCATGAACTGGAAGATGTG
The DNA here is from genome assembly GCA_018829385.1 of Alphaproteobacteria bacterium. Classification (GTDB taxonomy): domain Bacteria; phylum Pseudomonadota; class Alphaproteobacteria; order Rhizobiales; family Rhizobiaceae; genus Hoeflea. The sequence continues at coordinate 3,679 of JAHJUC010000572.1, read as the reverse complement.
CTGGTTGCGCCCCGGATCCACGACAGCGATGATGTAGAGCTCGTAGACGCCCATGGCAGAAGCCATCGAGAGAAAAAAGAAGAAGATGCGGAGATCGTGGCCATCGACCTTGCTCCTGTTGCCAAGCAGGACCGCCAGGACGAGGAACGACAACAGCGACGGGTGCAGTTTGAAGAGCAGCAAAGTGTCAAAGAGATACGGCGCTGGAACAATGGATCCGACAACCAGTTCGGCGGCGATCAACACCAGGCTGACGGTCTCGAGCGGTTTGAGATCCTCGCCGATATAGTGATTGCAGAACCTGAAGATCAGGAAGACATAGATGCTCACGGACACTTGCCAGATCAGGCTCCACCAGCGGTAGCCGATGACGCTGGTGTCGAAGCCGAAATGGATGCAGATGATGCAGGCAAAGGCGCATGAGGTGGCAAGGACGGCGTAGATGGCCTCGCTGCGCCGGGCGGCCCAGATGATGCCGAGCATGATGCCCGCAACGGCCATGAAACCCAGGTTGAAGCGTGCCATTCCGGCGCTTGTGAGAAACCGCCAATTGTAGTGCGGGGCGAGGATCTCGGCGGAACCGAAATGGAAACGCTCCAGCACAAGGCCTTCCTGCGAATAGCCGTAGAGTGCCACATCGACCCGGTTTTGGCCGACGTTCAGCAAGTTCGGCGGGATTGTCGCCAACACCGGAATGTTCCACATCCGTGCCGGCTGACGGTCCATCAGTTCGTTGCCGTAGACGGGGATGCCGTTGACCCGGAGGAAGACCTCATCGGCAAAACTCGGCAGATACAGCGCCTGCAGATCATCCGGCACGTCCTGCAAGGGAAGGTCGAAGCTCAGATAGCGGCTTTCATGTCCCGCGGCATAAAGTTCGGGATAGTGGACCGGAAGGTCGATATCGACCGGTTCGGCGCAGTCGGGTGTCTCGCAGGTCCGGCCTTGGGTCAGTATCACGGTGCCGTCGATCGGCTTGATCGAACCGATGTCGAGCACCCAGATCAGGCTGGTCAGGCCCGCGATCCAGGCAAGGACGATGAGGAACGAACGGCCCAAAATCACCTAGAGAAGTCCCATGCGCGTCGCCCGGGCGATGGCTTCGGTGTTCGAGTTGACGTTGAGCTTCTGGTAGATGTTGTTGATGTGGTTGCCGACCGTGCCGGTGGATATGCCGAGTTTTTCACCGATCTCGCGGCGTTTGTAACCCTTGGCGACGGCGTTGAGGATTTCGGTTTCACGTCCGGTCAGGTCGATCAGCGGTGATCCCTGCGGAGAGCCGGCGGCGCCGGAGCTGACCATGGCCAGGAGGTGGCGGGCAATCTGCGGACTGATCGGACTGCCGCCCTCGATTACCGAGAGCACGTCATTGCCGATGCTTGCCAGCGAGCCGCTCTTGAGCACATAGCCGCGGGCGCCTGAGCGCAGGGCTTCGATCACCCGGGCTTCGTCGCCGAAGATGCTGACGACAAGGGCTTCGCAGGTCCAGTCGGCGGCAACAACAGCCTTGATCACCTCGATGCCCGACCCGTCGGGCAGGCCCAAGTCCACGAGCACGATCCGCGGCTTGTGCTCGAACAGCTGGTTCAGACCGCCGTCGACATCATCGGCGACCGCGCAGACGGTGAGTTCGGGCGTCTTTTCAATGGCAGCCTTGAGCCGCAGCGCGATTTCGTGCCGGTCTTCGACGATGAGGACGGAGTGGGAAACGGTTTCAGCCATGATCCGTGTCAATTGCGGGAGTTTGCATGGCCGCAAGTCTAGCAAAGGAACGGGCGGGCTTGCATGTATTAATCCATCTATTGTGGACAAGCGCCCGGAGTCAGTAGGTTTTGGCCTGATCAAGCCAAACCATGACCGGGAAAACAGCCATGTCTGACCACCTTCCTTGCCATTCCGTCCTGCAAAACCTCCATCGCTTGCTGCTTGCCGCCGCCGGAGCCATCGCGCTCGGGACCGTGCTGACGGCGGCGATGCCGGCCGCCCAGGCCTCGGAACTGACCATGTACGAGTGCTCGTCCGAAGGCGACGTCTATTACGAGGTGGAAGTGAGCTGGGTTGACGGTAATTCCACCGCGCGCATTGCGCCCAAGAGCGAATACATCAGTGCAGCCGAATCCTCGGCGAAAGCCGAAACCGCACGGGAACAGCGCGTTGCCAGCGGATTCAGCTTCGACAGCCGCAGCTACAGTTTCTTCGGCAAGGGCACCGATGCGCGGCTCCGTTTCAAGGACTATCCGAATGACGCCCCGGTTCCCTGCGCTGAACGCGCGATGGCACAGGACCACGCTTCGGGTGCTGTTGGTGGCAACGAGACACCGCTCGGCGGACAGAAGGCGCGTTCGCTCGGCGGCAAGCTGCGCAACGGTCCGGGAACGAATTTCTCGGTTGCCGGAAGCCTCGCCGAAGGAACGCCGGTGTCGGTGATCGCCAATACCGGCGTGCGTTTCGATGGTCATGACTGGTTCGAAATCCGGCACGGCGGTGGGGTCGCCTACCAGTGGGGCGGCATCATGTGCTCGGACGGCTCGGCCATCGCGGGCATGTTCGGTGACTGCGCATCGCTGCTTCGCAGCCAGGCTCCGGCAAGGGTCCAGACTGCGTCGAGCGGCGGCGGATGGATGGCCTTTGCGATCGGCGCGGGCGGACGGTTCGGCCACGGGGCAGGGGCAAGCCGCCAGGAGGCGCAGTCCTACGCGATGCAATATTGCGGCGATCGCTCCTGCCGTATCGAGGACCAGACCCAGGCCCAGTGCCATGTGCTGGCAAGCGGCAATCGCAACGGCCACTGGTTCGGCGCGGGCAACAGCAAGCGGGCCGCCGAGAGTTTCGCCATGGGGTTCTGCAGCAATGCGGAGACATCCTGCGCGATCCGCTACTCGCATTGCCGCTGAATAGCGGAGCGGAGCAGGTCCGACTTCCACAAAACGATAAAGCTGTATGATTCCATACATACACCCTGACGGGTCTGGCCGGTACATTGTGATCATCGAAGTCTTGAGCAGGAGTATGTCATGAAGCTCGCATCGTATTTTGCCACCGGACTGGCTGTCGCCGCGGGACTGGCCCTTTCGACCGCCGCACAGGCCCAGGATGGAGCGCTGATGTCTTCCGGCGATCTTTATTTCAACGGCACGATCGGCGGCAGCGCGCTGATCTTCAGCGGTTCGTCGAATGTCGCCAAAACCTATTACGGTGTCGATGCCAGCGGGGAAGTCTGCGGTGGCAATGCCGCCGGTTTCGATCTGTGCGGCGGCGTGAACGTGTTTCACACGCTTGGCAACGGAAAGAAGACGACGGGAGCTCTCACCACCAGCACGAGGGTCGCGTCGGTCGGCGGTTTCATCAAGGCGCGCAAGCAGATGGATCAGCTTGGCATCGCGCCCTATGCGGGCCTGCGGCGCTTCTTTACCGAGACGACGGCGACCGGCGTTGGCGCAGCCACCAAGCTCACCGACAATGCCAATGCCGTGTTCGGCGGTGTCGAGGTCGACTACAATCTCGTGCCTGATCGCGTCTACGTTTCGATGAAGGCCGAGGTCGGCCGCACCTTCGGTGCCGCGACCAACCGGACGACTTTCCTCGTTTCGCCCGGCCTGAAGGTGAAGTTCTAGCTCAAGCCATCTGGTCCGGCTTGTGACAGGGACGATGGGCGTCCGGCGCAGATCGCCGCGGCGCC
>JAHJUC010000571.1 GCA_018829385.1 Alphaproteobacteria bacterium | reverse complement strand
GCGCCTGTTTGGATCCTCTTAACCAAGAGAGCTGATTCTGGACCAAACAGGCCTGCACTTCACCGACCATTAGGCTCAAGACTGTTCAATAGACCGGTACTATCTGGAGTCCCGGCATGTTGAAGAACATTTTCCTCGTTTCCTGCGCCGTGCTCGTTATCTCGGGCCTGCCCTACTACGCCCAGGATATTTCGGCGTTTGTTTCGAAAGGCGCCGCGACCGGCACCGAAGCGGTCGTTCCGGCTCCCAGCCGTGCGCAGACCGTTGCCGCCAAACCATCGGCGCATTATGCGACGGGCGTGCGTGCGGCGGTTGTTCCGATGAGCCGCGACGGACACTTCAGCGCCGACTTCCGTATCAACGGACGCCTCGTGAAAGGCCTGATCGATACCGGGGCGACCTATGTGGCGATAAACACGTCGACCGCCCGCACTCTCGGCCTCGGATTGGCGAATTCAGACTTCAAGCACCAGGTGCGGACCGCAAACGGGGTCACCAGCGCTGCCCTGGTCAGTCTTGACCGGATGGAGATCGGGGCCATTACCGTCCACGACATCGAGGCCTTCGTGCTCAATGACCAGGCCTTGTCATCGACCCTGATCGGCATGAGTTTCATGTCGAAGCTGCAATCCTACCGGGTCAGGGACAACCGGCTGGAACTGGTCAACTAGAGCCAATCCCGATGCCCGGGCATCACCCGTGGCGGCCCAGGACAACGGGTCCTGCCTGCGGAGCGGCATCGGCAATGCGGATTGCCTTGCGCAGCTCCTGCCCGGCGATGCTCACCTGGTCCGCATTGCGTGCGTGAATCAGCGCGAGCGGCGTGTCTTTCCCGACTTTCGTGCCAACCGGCAGCAACCCGGTCAGCCCGACGGCATGATCGACAGGGTCGCCTGGCCGGATGCGGCCGCCGCCAAGCGCCACCACGCTCAGTCCGATGGCCCGCGTATCGTAGCCGGTTACGTATCCTTCCTGCCCAGCAAGGCAGGGCGACACAATGGGTGCCTTGCCGAGATGCCGATCGAGATCGCCAAGAAAATCGGCCGGGCCTCCGAGTTCCGCCACCATGCGATTGAAGCGCTCAGCCGCGCTGCCATCTTCCAGAGCCGCGCGGGCCTTTGCGGATGCATCTTCAACATTTGCGGCCAGGCCGCCTGACACCAGCATCTCGGCGGCAAGGGCGAGGGTGACATCCAGCAACCGGGCATCGCGGGCTTTCCCGGTGAGAAAATCCGCCGCATTCCTGACTTCGACCGCGTTGCCGGCGGCACTTGCCAGCGGCTGGTTCATGTCGGTGACCAGCGCCGTTGTCGGCATACCCGCGCCCACGGCGACCTCGACCAGCGAGCGCGCCAGTTCGTTGGCCCGGTCCGGGTTATCCATGAAGGCGCCGTTGCCGCATTTGACGTCGAGCACCAGGGCGCCGAGCCCGGCGGCGAGTTTCTTCGACAGGATGGAGGCGGTGATCAGGGGTACGGATTCGACCGTGGCGGTCACGTCCCGGATCCCGTAAAACCGCTTGTCGGCCGGCGCCAGATTGCCGGTCTGGCCGATGATGGCGCAGCCCGCCGAGCCGACAACCTTGCGAAACAGGTCATTATCCGGCATCGCGGTGTAGCCGGGGATCGATTCCATCTTGTCGAGCGTTCCGCCGGTGTGGCCAAGACCACGGCCGGAAATCATCGGGACGGCCAACCCGCAGGCTGCCGCAATAGGCGCCAGCATCAGCGAGACGTTGTCGCCAACACCGCCGGTCGAGTGCTTGTCGACCACCGGACGGTCGAGTTCCGGCCAGGACAGCACCTCGCCGGAATCGCGCATGGATACGGTCAGCGCCACCGCCTCCTTGCGGCTCATCCCCTGAAAGAACACCGCCATGGCGAAAGCCGCGACCTGGCCCTCGCCGACGCTGCCGTCCGTCAGCCCCTCAATGAAGGCCGCGATGTCGGCGGGGTCGAGTTCGCCGCCGTCGCGTTTTGCACGGATGATCTCCTGGGGCAGGAAGCTCAATAGACCTCTCCCTGACCGGCGGATGCGGAACGATCCTCAAGCGTGGCAATAATGTCGCCCAGAAGTCCGGAAGCGCCGAACCGGAACGTATCGGGCGCGACCCAGCCCGGACCCATGATTTCGTCGCACAGGGCAAAATAGGCGCGGGCATCGTCGACCGTGCGGATGCCGCCGGCGGGCTTGAAGCCGGCCTTGCGCCCCGAGCGCCTGATCGCCTCGAGCATGATCCGCCCCGCTTCCAGCGTCGCGTTGACCGCGACCTTGCCGGTCGAGGTCTTGATGAAGTCCGCCTTTTCCTCAAGCGCGATGTCGGAGGCGCGGGCGACCAGCGCCGGGTCCTTGAGTTCACCGGTCTCCAGAATGGTCTTGAGGGTGACGGGCGCGGGTGCAGCGGCCCGGACAGCGCGGATCATTGCGCGGACAGCCTGTTCGTCACCGGCGGCAAAGGCCTTCCAGGGAATGACCAGGTCGATCTCGTCGGCGCCGTCGGCCACGGCGCGCGAGGTTTCGGCAACGACCGCGTCAACCGGCAGGTCACCGGACGGGAAGTTGACCACCGTGGCGATGCGGACCGGCGATGAATTCCCCAGCCGCTTGCGCGCGGCGGCGACGAAGCGGGGCCAGATGCACACGGCCGCAGACGAGCCATGCGCGTTGGTTGCCTTGTCGACCAGCGCCAGCGTTGCGTCTTCGGTCGCCGTATCACCGAGTTCGGTCAGGTCGAGGCAGGCGAACGCTGTGGCGGCCACGGCCTTGGGGGACGAAAGATCGATCGGGTCAGCCATGGGATTGGTCCGGATTTTCAAACATTGCGGTCAGGATGGCCGAAAGCCGCTTGCCGCCGATCGGCGCCATGTCCTTGGTTTCCTGGTGGCTGAGCTCGCCACCGGTCATTCCGGCGGCAAGATTGGTGATCACCGAGGCCGCAATCACGTTGATGCCGAGAAACCGGGCAAGAATGACTTCGGGGACTGTCGACATGCCGACAGCATCCGCGCCCAGGGTTCGCGCCATGCGGATTTCCGCCGGCGTTTCGAAACTCGGGCCCGAGAACCACATGTAGACGCCCTCGTGCAGCTCGGTTCCGGTGCTTCGGGCAGCTTTCTGCATGCGTTCGCCGAGTTCGGCATCATAGGCGTTGGTCATGCCGACGAAGCGGCGATCGCTGGGCTCGCCGATCAGCGGGTTGGTGCCGGAGAAGTTGATGTGGTCGGTGATCCGCATCACCGATCCGGGCGGCATGTCCTGGCGCAGCGAGCCGGCCGAATTGGTCAGGATCAGGTTGGTGACGCCGATGCCCTGCAAAGCCTCGAGCGGCGCCCGCATGGCATCGGCCTTGCCATGCTCGTAATAATGCACACGGCCGGACAGGATGACCACTGGGGTCTTGCCGATGTATCCGGCAACGACCTCGCCGGCGTGGCCGGAAACCCCGCTTTCGGGAAATCCCGGCAGATCGCCATAGGAAATGCGCACGGGATCGGTAACGGTTTCGACCAGTGAGCCCAGTCCGGACCCGAGCACGAGCGCGTGGCGCGGCATCAGGCCATGCAGACGGTCGATGAGGATGTCGGTTGCGTTGCTCATCCCAGTGCCTCGGTCTGGAAAGCATAGGGTAACAACTCGTCCATGCGCAATGTCTTCTTGATGCCCTCGGCATCACACAGATGGATCAGCGTGTCGGCATCGGCGAATTCCGCCAGCCGCTGCCGGCATCCGCCGCAGGGCGGGCACAAATCGAGCTTCTCGGCGATGACCGCGACTTCGCGAATGCGGGTTCCGCCGGCCATGACCATGTGGCTGATGGCCGTGGTTTCGGCGCACCAGCCCTCGGGAAACGAGATCACCTCGATATTGGCGCCGGCATGGATCCTGCCGTCATCGGCGCGGATGGCCGCGCCGACCGGGAACTTCGAATAGGGCGCATGGCACTTGGCCATGGCGTCACGGGCAGCTTCGAACAGATCACGGGCCATGTCAGCGCTCCTTGACGTAGGGCACGCCACCGGCGCGCGGGGGAATGGCCTTGCCGATGAAGCCGGCCAGCAGGATCACCGTCAGGATATAGGGCAGGGCCTGCATGAACTGCACCGGCACCTCGCCGACGATCGGCAAGGCGTTGCCCTGCATGCGGATCGACATGGCGTCGAGGAAACCGAACAGCAGGCAGGCGAACATGACGTTGACCGGCTTCCACTTGGCGAAGATCAGCGCCGCGAGCGCGATGAAGCCCTTGCCGGCGGTCATTCCCTTGACGAAACCGGCGGTCATGGCCATCGACAGATAGGCGCCGGCGATGCCGCAGAGGATGCCGCAGCAGATCACAGCCCGGTACCTGAGCCAGATCACCGAGATCCCGGCGGTATCCACCGCTCCCGGGTTCTCGCCCACCGCGCGAAGCCTCAGGCCAAACCTTGTCCGGTAGAGCACCCACCAGGTAAACGGCACCAGCGCGAAGGCAAAATAGGTGAGCAGGAAATGCCCCGAGAGCAGGTTCGAATAGATGGACCCCAGGATCGGAACATCGGCGAGTTCGGCTGCGAACGGCAACTCCACGGTGGTAAACCGCTCGCCCTCACCCAGCTGCGGCGTCCGTCCGCCCTGGCGGAACCAGGCCTGGCCGAGAATCACGGTGGCGCCGAGCGCGATGAAATTGATCGCCACGCCCGAGACGATCTGGTTGCCGCGCTGGGTGATGGAGGCAAAACCATGCACCAGCGCCAGGCACACCGAGACGAAGACCGCGGCGCCGAGCCCGACCAGCGCCGAGCCATAGACCGAGGCGGCGGCCCCGCCGGCGAAGGCCGCTGCGAGCATCTTGCCTTCAAGCCCGATGTCGAAGATCCCGGCGCGCTCAGAGTAAAGACCTGCAAGAGCCGCCAGGATCAAGGGCACGGAGACCCGGACGGTGGACTGGAGGATCACGATGAGGGTGTCGAAATATTCCATGATCATTACTCCGCCGCAGCTATGGATTTGTCGGCGCGGGCTCCGCCAAGCGTCGCGAAGAACGCTGTGATGGCCGGGCGGAACATGTTCTCGAGAGCGCCGGCGAACAGGATCACCAGTCCCTGGATGATGGTGATCATGTCACGCGAGATCTGCGGCATCTCGAACGAGATCTCGGCGCCGCCCTGGTAAAGCATGCCGAAGAGGATGGCGGCGGGAACGATGCCGACCGGATGCGAGCGGCCCATCAGGGCCACGGCGATGCCGACGAAGCCGGCGCCGCCGACAAAATCGAGCTGCATGCGGTGCTGGTCGCCCATGATCGGATTGAGCGCCATCATGCCGGCCAGCGCCCCGGACATCATCATGGTGATGATGATGATGCGGCTTTGGCGAATGCCGGCATAGGCTGCCGCCCTGGGGCTGTGGCCCATGGTCCGGATTTCATAGCCGAGCCTGGTGCGCCAGATCACGGCCCAGACGACGCCAGCCATCACCAGCGCCAGCAGGAATGACAGGTTGAATGGCGCCCCGCCCATGTCTACACCGGCCCAGGAGAACATCCAGTCAAGCCGCGGCAGTTGACCGCTTTCGGCAAATGCCCGGGTCTGTGGCGCCATCGAGCCGGCGGGCTTGAGCACATCGACCAGCACGTAGACCATCAGGCTCGAGGCGATGAAATTGAACATGATCGTGGTGATCACCACATGGCTGCCGCGCTTGGCCTGCAGCCAGCCCGGGATCAGCGCCCAGGCGGCGCCGGCGAGAGCCGAGCCGACAATCGCCGCCAGAAACACCAGATACCAGGGCGCGAACTGGTCCAGCCACAGGCAGGGCAACGCCACGCCGAGACCGGCGACATAGGCCTGGCCCTCGCCACCGATGTTGAACAGGCCGCAATGGAAGGCCACCGCGACCGCAAGTCCCGTGAAGATGAAATTGGTGGCGTAATAAAGGGTGAAGCCGATGCCTTCGCCATAGCCGAAGGCGCCCTGGATCATCAGGCCTGCTGCGCGCACCGGGCTCTCGCCGACCGCCAGCACCACCAGGCCCGCCACGGCAAAGGCGACGGCGAGATTGATCAGCGGGATCAGTCCGTAATCCACCCAGGCGGGCAGCTTTGCATAGGGCACGCTCATTGTGCTGCCTCCTTGGTATCTTCCACACCGGCCATCAACAGGCCGAGCTCACCTTCGCTGGTATCCGGCGCGCGCTCGCCGACAATGCGGCCGTCGAACATCACCAGCACCCTGTCCGCCAGCGAGCGGATCTCGTCGAGTTCGACCGAGACCAGCAGCACCGCCTTGCCGGCATCGCGCATCTCGATGATGCGCTTGTGGATGAATTCGATGGCGCCGACGTCGACGCCGCGGGTCGGCTGGCCGATGACGAGAACCGCGGGATCGCGTTCCATCTCCCGCGCCAGCACGATCTTCTGCTGGTTGCCGCCAGAGAAATTCGCCGTCTTCAGCCGCGGGTTGGGCGGGCGGATGTCATATTTCTCGATCTTGTCGGCCGCATCGTTGCGGATCGCGTCGATGTCGAGAAACATGCCCTTGAGATATTTCGGATCGTCGTGATAGCCGAGAATGGAGTTCTCGCTCTCGTCGAACTTGAGCACCAGCCCCATGTGCTGCCGGTCCTCGGGAACATGGGCGAGACCGCGATGCCTGAGGTCCGAGGGATCGGCCTTGCCGGTGACATGGATCGGCTCGCCCTGCAGGAGCACCTTGCCCGTGACCGCGCGGCGAATACCGGAAATGGCCTGCAGCAATTCGGACTGGCCGTTGCCGGCAACACCGGCGATGCCGACGATCTCGCCGGCACGGACATTGAACGAGACATTCCTGACCATGTCGACGCCGCGGCTGTCGCGCACCGTCAGGTTCTCGACGGAGAGCAGCACGTCGCCAGGCGAGGCGGGACCCTTTTCGACATGCAGAAGCACGCGGCGGCCGACCATCAGCTCGGCGAGCTCCTCCACCGAGGTCTCCGCCGTTGTCCGGGTCGCGACCATTTCGCCGCGCCGCATCACCGAGACCTCGTCGGTGACCGCCATGATCTCGCGCAGCTTGTGGGTGATCAGCAGGATGGTCTTGCCCTGGTCCTTGAGCTGCTCGAGAATGCGGAACAGGTGATCGGCCTCGGCCGGCGTCAGCACACCGGTGGGTTCGTCGAGAATGAGGATCTCGGCGCCGCGATAAAGCGCCTTTAGGATTTCGACGCGCTGCTGGAGGCCAACCGGAAGCTCCTCGATGATGGCATCGGGGTCGACCTCGAGTTCATATTCTTCCTCGAGCCGCTTGAGTTCCTGGCGGGCCTTGGTGATGCCGGCATTGAGGATCTGGCTTTCCTCCGCGCCGAGCATGATGTTTTCAAGCACGGTAAAATTCTCGACCAGCATGAAGTGCTGATGGACCATGCCGATTCCGGCGGCGATGGCGGCATTGGGGTCCCTGATCACGGTTTTCCTGCCATCGACGAAGATATCGCCTGTGTCGGCCTGATAAAAACCGTAGAGGATCGACATCAGTGTCGACTTGCCGGCGCCGTTCTCGCCGATGATCCCGTGGATCGTGCCCTTGCGGACACTCAGGTTGATGTTCTTGTTGGCGTGAACGAGACCGAATTTCTTGTCGATCCCCTTCAGTTCAATGGCAATGTCGTTCATGTCCCCTCGACTTTATTATTTTTCTCGCCATCCCCGGTTCAGCTCAGGGCTCAGGCAATGCGAACGCACTCCTGATGTACCCAGACTGGTCGATGCGGGCTTTCCGAAAACCGTTCATTTTTTCGGGTCCTTGCTTTAGTCTCGACAGTTCTGAAAGCAAAGTCCAGAATCATTTGAAGGTGCTTCTGTGTGGCGGTTTGTTTTCAACACTGCCGCAGGACCGCCGACCGAAGGGGCCGGGCGGCGGCCCGCCCCTTGCACTTCGCCGTCCGGCATGATGAAAGCACGCACATGACGAGAACACCGCCGCCATCGCGCACCGAATTCAAGGTCTTCCGGAGCCTGCAGACCCGTTGGGCCGACAATGATTTGTACGGCCACATGAACAATGTGGTGCATTACCAGCTGTTCGACACGGCCATCAATCACTGGCTGATGGAGGCGGGGCTGCTCGATCCGTTGAATGGCGCCATTGTCGGGCTGGTTGTCGAAACCGGCTGCCGCTATCACGCCGAGGCGATGTTTCCCGACCGGATCACCGCCGGCATCCGTATGGACAGGCTCGGCGGTTCGTCGGTGACCTATGGCATCGGCCTGTTTCGCAATAACGAGGACACGGCTTTCGCCGATGGCCGGTTTGTCCATGTCTATGTCGACAAGGCGACGCGGCGGCCGGTGCAACTGCCCGAGCCCTGGCGCGCAAAACTGGGGGAGATGGCTCCATGACCGTAAGAGATGACGCGTCGATGGATCTTGAACCCCGGCTGGTCCGGCTCGAAGAACTGGTGGCGCACCAGCAGGCGGCGATCGAGGATCTGTCGCGGCAGCTGACCGAAGGCTGGAAAGAAAACGAGAAGCTGCGCCGCGAGCTTGCGCGGCTCAATGACCGGTTCCAGGACATCGAGGACCAGACCGGCGGGCCGCCCGCCAACCAGCCGCCGCCGCACTGGTAGGGCGCAGGCCGCCGACGTTCCCGATCCCGAACCGGTTTCAGTCCCTTTTCGGTTCATACCGCACGAAGGCAAACCGGCTTGAGTCTGGCGACCAGCAGGGCACGTTGATGGTTCCCTGGCCACCGAACAGCGCCAGCAGCGTGCGGACCGATCCGTCCGCCAGGTCGAGCAGCCGCAATTCCACATCGCGGTCGCGCGGATGGCCCTCGGTTCCGGGCTCATAGCTCAGATAGAGCACCGACCGGCCATCGGGAGACGGGTGCGGAAACCAGTTGACCCGGTCGGCGGCGGTCATCTGCTCGGGGGCGCCGCCTGAAACCGGGATCCGCCACAGGTCCATGGAGCCACCGCGGTCGGAGTTGAACCAGATCCAGGCGCCATCGGGCGAGTAGTCCGGGCCGTCATAATGACCGCCGCCGCTGACCAGATGCCGTTCATCGCCACCGTCGAGGTCAATCGTGTAGATGCCGAACCGGCCATCGCGGCGGCCGACATAGGCAAGCGTTTGGCCGTCGGGCGACCAGCCGTGCCACCAGGACGGCACCTCAGCTGTAACGCGTCGCGGCGTGCCGCCGGTGACCGGCAGCACCCAGATGCAGGACTGCCCGGTATCGGTGGAATCGCTGATCACCAGCAGGCTTCCGTCGGGCGAGATGCCGTGGTCATTGTTGCAGTTGACGGCATGGCCGGTGTCGATCGGAACGAGCGCCGGCGTCTCGAACGGCACCCGGAACATGCGGCCATCGCCGTTGACGAGCAGCGCGGTCCCGTCGGGCATCCAGTTCGGCGCCTCGATCAGCCGGTCGGTGCGAAGCAGCTCCTCGACGGCGCCGGCGGTCAGCTCAAGGACGCACAGCGTGCTCCGCATCAGCGATCAGCGGGGATGTAGTCAAACCGGTCGAAATCCGCGGGAATCGCGCTGCCCGAGGTGTCGAAGGCGGCCATTCCGGTGAAGGCGCCGGTAAACGAGGCGTGCTCGCCGCGCCCGCCTTCATCGGAGATCACACTGGCATCAAGCACCGGGCCGACAGCCTGC
>JAHJUC010000570.1 GCA_018829385.1 Alphaproteobacteria bacterium | reverse complement strand
CGGCGCCACCCCCTTGAGGAAGTAGGCCGACAGGGCGACCGGCGGACTGAGCCAGGCCGTCTGCAGGCAGACCGCGACCAGGATGGCAAACCAGGTCATGTTGACATTCATCTCGACCAGCACCGGCTGCAGGATCGGCAGGATGATCAGCACGATCGGCACCCATTCGAGCGGCCAACCCAGGATAAACACCATGGCCAGGATCATGATGATGATCAGGCTTGGCGACAGGTCGAGCGCCAACAGCCAGTCGGTGATCAGGCCGGGTGTGCCAAGCCGCGAGAAGACCGCGCCGAAAAAGTTCGAGGCGGCGACCAGGAACAGGATCAGGACAGAAATCTCCAATGTCTTGAGCAGCGCGTCATAGGTCCGCTTCCAGGTGAACTTGCGGTAGCCGATGGTGAGCAGCACCGAGCCGAGCGCACCCATGCCCGCGCCTTCGGTGGGCGTCGCCCAGCCGAACAAGATCGAACCCATGGCAAAGGCAATCAGGATCGTCGGCGGCACCAGCCCGAGAATGAATTCACGCCAGACATGGCTGCGGCCCTCGGGGATCTGGTCTTCGCGCAGCGGCGGGCCGAGTTTGGGATTGAGCCAGCAACGGCCGAGCGCGTAGACCAGATAGAGCACCGCCATCATGATGCCGGGCAGGATGGCGCCGGCGAACAGGTCGGTGACGGGGACCTCAAGCACTGGGCCCATGACCACAAGCATGATCGATGGCGGGATGAGGATCCCCAGCGTTCCGCCGGCGGTGATGGTTCCGGCGGCAAGACGGACATCGTAGCCCGATTCGCTCATGGTCTTGGCGGCCATGATGCCGAGGATCGTCACCGAAGCCCCGACGATACCGGTGGCCGCGCCGAAAATGACGGAGACGAAGAGGACGGCAACAAACAGCGAGCCGGTCATCCGGGCGAGCATCAGTTGCACCGCCTTGAACAATCGCTCCATCAGCCCGGCCTGCTCCATCATGAAGCCCATGAAGACGAACAGCGGCACTGCGGCCAGGGTCTGCTCCATCATCGAGCCGTAGAACTGCAGGGTCATGAGGAAGATGGTCAGCTTGAGGCCAAAACCCCAGGCGCCGAAGACGATGCCGAGAAAGATCAGCGTGAAGGAAATCGGAAAGCCGATGAAGATGGCGAACAGCATCGCCCCGATCATGAAGAACCCGATGATCTCGGGCGCGACTTCGAAGAAGCTCATGACGGCCACCTTCCGCGGGTGGCCGCGTACCAGGATTTGAGAATTTCGGAGACGCCCTGGATGAGGAGCAGCGCCACGCCGACGGCGAACGAGACCTTGACCGGCCAGACCACCGGCGCCCAGGTGCTGTCACCGGCGCGCTCGCCCTGGATCACGGATTTCAGGGCAAAATCATAGCCGGCCTTGAGCAGGAAGATCATCGCCGGCATGAACAGGACGATGTAGAGAAAGAAATCGATGCGGCCCTGGGTCCTGACCTCGAAATTGCGGTAGATGAAGTCGGCCCGGATATGCAGGCCGTGCATCAGCGCATATCCGGCTCCCAGCATGAACGAGACGCCGTAGAGCATGCGCGATACATCGAAGGCCCAGAGTGTCGGGGCGACGAAAAACTTGCGGGCGATCACCTCGTAGACCATGGCAATCATGATCGGCACGACCAGAAGTGCCACGACGCGGCCGACCCATTCGGACACCGTGTCGATGCCATGGATGACGGTGCGCGCCGCCGGGTGCATGTCATCGGGCATGCGCGTACCCGGCCCGCCACGCCGTTCGGCAAGCAACTCGTCGCCGATCGGAATCGTATCGTCTGTTTCATTGCCGGCCATGATGCCCTCCTCCGCTATTTTTCCCCTGCTGCCGCAGGGTTCGATTGATCCGCCCCGCCGGCAGGCGGAGCGGATCATCAGCTCTTTCAGGACTATTGTTTCTTGAGCGTTTCGGCGTAGGCCGCGCCGAGGTTGGCGTTGGTGCGCTGGGCCTGGGCCCAATAGGGCACCGCGGTCCTGGCGAAGGCCTTCTGGCTGTCCCAGACCTGCTTGAAGAAGGCGTTTTCCGCGGCATTCTTCTCAAGTGCT
>JAHJUC010000079.1 GCA_018829385.1 Alphaproteobacteria bacterium | reverse complement strand
TTGAGATATTGCCGGTTGGCGGTGGCGTCGCCGAGCGTGTCGGGATCGAGCAGCGGATCGCAATCCTGCTCCACCGTGCACCAGCCCTTAAAGCCATGGTCGAGCAGGATCTGCCGCACGGCGGGGAAATCGACGTCGCCCTGGCCGAGATTGCAGAATATGCCCTGGCCGCAGGCATCGTAGAAACCGGTGCGGCTGGCAATCGCCTTCGCTTTCACATCCGGGTCGATGTCCTTGAAATGCATGTAGGAAATGCGCTTCATATGGCGCTTCATGAAGCTGACCGGATCGAACCCCGCATAGGAATGGTGGCCGGTGTCGAAGCAGATCTTCAGGATCTTGTCGTCGACCTCGTCGAGCAGGCGTTCGAGTTCCGGCTCGAAATCGATGAAGCCCGCCGCGTGGGCATGGATGCCGACGGTGAGGCCATATTCCTCCGCGCCGAGCCTCGCCACCGTGGCGATGCGGTCGCGGAAGGCCGACCACTCGGCCTGGTCCATCTGCTCGGCCTCGCTGGCGCGGCCGGCGGTCGGCGCGCGGCGCGGCGAGATCGAATCGATCAGCACCAGATGTTGCGCGCCATGAGCCTTGAGCGCCTTGCAGGTCCTAACCGCGCCATCCATCACGTCGTCCCATTGGTTGGCATCGTGGAAGGCGCGGAACACCACGCCGCCGATCAGTTCCAGCCCGTGCTCGTCCAGCGCTTCGGCAAGGATTGCCGGGTCCTCGGGCATGAAGCCGACCGGACCGAGCTCGATGCCGGTGTAGCCGGCTTGCGCGCATTGGGAGAGCACCGTGCGCCAGGCCGGGTTGCGCGGATCATTTGGAAACTCCACGCCCCAGGAGCAGGGCGCATTGCCGATTTGGATGGTCATGTCCTAAAGCCTCAGAGCGTTTGGATGGTTTGCCAGGTTCTTGTCCGTGACGAGGCGAAGGCCGCCGCCACGATTTCGTTGACCGCGAGCCCGTCGCGGAAGGTCGGCCAGACCGGCTCGCCGGTTTCGATGGCTTGGAGGAAATCCCGCGCCTCGATGATGATCTGGTCCTGGTAGCCGGTGCCGTGGCCGGGGCCCTGGCAGAACGGCAGGTAATCGGGGTGCGCAGGTCCGGTCAGGATCTTGGTAAAGCCGCGGGTCGCCTCCGGGCCCTCCATCCGGTAGAGCCAGAGCGCGTTCTGGTCTTCCTGGTCGAAGCGGATCGCGCCCCTGGTGCCGGTGATCTCGTAGGCGTAGCCCATCTTGCGGCCGGTGGCGATGCGGCTGAAATGCATCTGACCCATCGCACCATTTTCAAACCGGCACATCATCTGGCCCTGATCGTCATTCGAAACCTCGCCGCCGGGGCGGGTCGCGTGGACGGTCTCGATCTCGGCAACCAGCGAGCGGATCGGGCCGACGAGCGCCAGTGCTGCGTTGATCATGTGCGGGGCGAGATCCCCCATGGTGCCGTTGGCCTGGCCATCTGTTCGCCAGTTGGCAGGCGTTTCGGGGTCGGCCAGAAAATCCTCGGTGTGTTCGCCTCTGAACCAGGTGATGTGGCCGATTGCGCCGTCTGCGATGAGTTCACGGGCGAACCGGCTTGCCGGCGTGCGGATATAGTTGAAGCCGACCATGTTGGCCGCGCCGCTTTGCTCCGCCGCTTGCACCATGGCGCGGCTATCGTCGAGCGTGGCGCCCATCGGTTTTTCGCACAGCACCGGTTTGCCAAGCGCGAAGGCGGCCTCGGCAATGGCGCGGTGGGTGGATTGCGGCGAGGCGATGACGATCGCCTCGACCTTCGGATCTTCCACCAGCTCCCGCCAGTCGCGGGCGGCGCGCCGGAATCCGTAGGCGGCACGGTAGCGTTCGGCCGAGTCCGGCGAGCCGGCGGAGACCATTTCAAGCCGTGGCCGCAGGCCGGTGTCGAACACCGCGCCGACAGCCGTCATCGCCACCGCATGGGCCTTGCCCATGTAGCCTCCGCCGACGATCCCGATGCCGATCTCTCCCATATCAGCCTCTGTTTTGAAATTCAGTTTGCAACCGGTTGCAAAATAAGTATCCTCGGAATCGGAGTTTCGCAAGCGGCATTTTGG
>JAHJUC010000569.1 GCA_018829385.1 Alphaproteobacteria bacterium | reverse complement strand
GCGAGGGTCGTGTGTCCTGCGGCGTGCAGGTGCTTTTCCACGAAACGCCAGGAATTGCCGTCGTGCCATGATCCGTGCACCAGCACGAATGTGATCTTGCCGTTGTCGCTCGCCATTGTTCTTCCCCTTGACGGTTTGTCGTTGGAAAGAACCTGCCAGCGCTGAGACCGCCTGTCTTAGGCCGGCATCACGGCTATTTATGCGGCTGTCATTTTTGACCGCAGGCGCTTCGGCGCAGCATGCTCGGAGAAAGTCCGTAGCGTCTCTTGAATGCCGAGGAAAAGCTCTGCAGATGGCTGAAACCCACTTCCTCGGCGATATGGGCCACCGGACGGTCGGTCTCGTCGAGCAGCCGCCACGCCGTTTCCAGCCGGCGGTCGGCAATATATTCGCTCATCGAACGGTCATGCACCGCGCGAAAGCCGTAGGTCAGCTTGTTGCGGTTGATGCCGAAACGCCGGGCCAGTTCGGACACCGGTGGCGGCTTGGCGAAAGTCTCGTCGAGCATTTCGCGCACCTGCAGTATCCGGGTCCGGTCCCGCTCTCCCAGCCTTATGCGCGGGTTTGCCGTCTCCGTCCGGCCGGCAAATGACAGCGCATTGACAAGCAGTTCCTCCGATTTGGCCTTGGCGTAGAGCAGCCGCAGGGTTCCCCGGTGTTTCATCGTCAGCATGTCGGCCACGGCGCGCAGCGACGCCGGATCCATTTCGTAGCGCTGAAAGAAGAAGCCGTCCCCGCCGCTCTGTTCGGCGTTTTCCAGGAATCGGTTGTCCCGGGTACCCAAAAGATTGCCGAGATAGGCGCGCCTGACCGAGACCGTCACGCACACCGACCGGCCATTGCCGAAAATATGATGCCCGCAATCGGTTCCTTCGGGCTGGTGGAAAACCCTGAGTTCCTGGCCGCGCAGCTCGAAGCGGCCAAGCTCGTCGAAATCGAAAGCGGCGTTGGCATCGAGGCAGAAATTGAACCGGACCCACCCTTCGCCGGCATATTTCACGAAACCGTCCTGGCGCCAGAAGCAGTCGCTGACGATGATGTTGAAATCCGGATCGAACTCGTAGAAGCCGATCTCGCCCCGCCCCGCCGGCTGGTCGAAGGACAGGCGGATCGCCGCATCGGTATCGCCATCCTCGCGTGAACCGCGGAGCAGCCCGTTTCTCAGGCCCAGTCCGTTGGCGGAAAGGCTGATCGCATCAGCCGGACCACGATTGTCCGTCACGCTTTCCATGCGCCGCATTTCCACTCACCCGCCATTCGGCCGTTAACACCCTGACGGCAGGCTAAGCCGAAAAACAGCGTTTTGCCACCGCCACCGGTCCGGTGGGGACAAATGCACACATCACGGCACAGGGCGCACCCGTATCAGGGCAGTTTCCGGATGCGCCGAGCGAGGATCCGGATCACCGTCAGTGCGCCTCGTCCCAGTTCAGCGCCGCGCGGGCGTCGACCTTCAGCGGCACCGCCATGTTGACGGCCGGCATCGCGGCGTTTTCCATCACGTCGACAATCACCGGGATGATCGATGCGGCATCGGCTTCCGCCGCCTCGAAGATCAGTTCGTCGTGGACCTGAAGCAGCATGCGCGCAGTCTTGCCGGCCTTCTCCAGGGCAGGCTCCATCCGCACCATGGCGCGGCGGATGATGTCGGCGGCGGACCCCTGGATCGGCGCGTTGATCGCGGCGCGCTCGTTGAAGGCGCGGACCTGCGGATTGGACGAGCGGATTTCCGGATAATGCGCCCGGCGGCCGAAGATGGTCGTCACGTAGCCACGCTCCTTGGCTTCCGCCTTGGTGGCCTCCATGTAGTCCTTGATGCCGGGGAAGCGCTCGAAATATCTCTTGATGTAGTCCCCTGCTTCCGAGCGCTCGATACCGAGCTGGTTGGCAAGGCCGAAGGCGGAGATGCCGTAGATGATGCCGAAATTGATCGCCTTGGCGCGGCGGCGCACGTCCGATGGCATGCCTTCGATGGGAACCCCGAACATTTCCGATGCCGTCATGGCGTGAATGTCGACGCCGTCGGCAAACGCCTGCGTCAGCTGCGGAATATGGGCGACATGCGCCAGCACCCTGAGTTCGATCTGGCTGTAGTCGGCCGAGATCAGCACGTTGCCCGGCTCGGCGATGAAGGCGGTGCGGATCTTGCGGCCTTCGGCCGTGCGCACCGGAATGTTCTGGATGTTCGGGTCCGAAGAGGACAGCCGCCCGGTGGTGGTTGCAGCCATCGCGAACGAGGTGTGCACCCGTTTGGTCTCGGGGTTTATGAAACCCGGCAGCGCGTCGGTGTAGGTAGATTTCAGCTTGGTCAGCTGCCGCCAGTCGACGATCTTGCGCGGCAGCTCGTGGCCGGCGGCGGCGAGATCCTCGAGCGCCTGGGCCGTGGTCGACCATTGCCCGGTCTTGGTTTTCGTGCCGCCCGGCAGGCTCATCTTGTCGAACAGGATCTCGCCAAGCTGCTTGGGCGATCCGACATTGAAGTTCTCGCCGGCCAGCTCCTGGATCTCGGCTTCCAGCGACGCCGCACCCTGCGCCAGCTCGCCCGAAAGCCGCGACAGGATCTGCCGGTCGACGCGGATTCCGTGTTGCTCCATCCGCATCAGCACCGGCGCCAGCGGCCGCTCAAGCCGCTCGTAGACCGAGGCAACCCCGTCGGACACCAGCCGCGGCTTGAGCACGTGCCACAGCCTGAGCGTCACCTCGGCGTCCTCGGCCGCGTAGGCGGTCGCCTTGTCGATCTGCACCTCGGCAAAGGGAATCGCGTTCTTGCCCGACCCGGTCACGTCCTTGTAGGCGATCGTCGTGTGGCCGAGCCAGCGCTCCGACAGCGAATCCATGCCGTGTCCGCCGATTCCGGCCTCAAGCACGTAGGAGAGCAGCATGGTGTCGTCGAAGCTTTCGATCGAGATGCCGTGCTGCGCCATCACCAGCATGTCGTATTTCAGGTTCTGCCCGATCTTGAGAACCGCCGGGTCCTCGAGCAGCGCCTTGAGCTCGCTGAGAGCCTCGCGCATCGGCATCTGGCCGTCCTGCGCCCCGCCGCCGCCCAGCAGATCGCCGGCGCCGTTGGAATGCATGAGCGGAACGTAGCAGGCCCGGACCTTCAACTCGCCAGTATCGGGCGCGGTTTCCGGCAGCGCCAGCGAGAAGCCGACCAGCTCCGCCTGCATC
>JAHJUC010000568.1 GCA_018829385.1 Alphaproteobacteria bacterium | reverse complement strand
GGCGCCGACGCCATCGCGCACGGCGCCACCGGCAAGGGCAATGACCAGATCCGCTTCGAGCTGTCGGCCTATGCGCTCAACCCGGACATCAAGATCATCGCGCCCTGGCGCGACTGGTCGTTCAAGAGCCGCACCGACCTGATCAAGTTTGCCGAGGAGCACCAGATCCCGGTCGCCAAGGACAAGATGGGCGAAGCCCCGTTCTCGGTCGACGCCAACCTGCTGCACTCCTCGTCCGAGGGCAAGGTGCTGGAAGATCCGGCCGTGGAAGCCCCCGAATACGTCCACATGCGCACGATCTCGCCGGAAGCGGCTCCCGACAAAGCCACCATCATCAAGATCGGCTTCGAGAAGGGCGACGCCGTCTCGATCAACGGCGTCCGCATGAGCCCGGCGACCATTCTCGCCGAACTCAACAATTACGGCCGCGACAACGGCATCGGCCGGCTTGATCTCGTTGAAAACCGCTTCGTCGGCATGAAGTCGCGCGGCGTCTACGAGACCCCGGGCGGAACAATCCTGCTCACCGCTCACCGGGCGATGGAATCGATCACGCTCGACCGCGGCGCAGCCCACCTCAAGGACGATCTGATGCCGCGTTACGCGGAGCTGATCTATTTCGGCTTCTGGTTCTCGCCCGAGCGCGAAATGCTGCAGGCGGCGATCGATCTGAGCCAGAGACACGTCGAAGGCGAAGTCACGCTCAAGCTCTACAAGGGCAACGTCATGGTTACCGGCCGCGAGAGCGACAAGTCGCTCTACTCCGACGCGCTGGTGACCTTCGAGGACGACCGCGGCGCCTATGACCAGAAGGATGCGGCGGGCTTCATCCGCTTGAACGCACTCAGGCTCCGGACCCTGGCTGCGCGCGACCGCAAGGGCTGAGCCGCAGGACATTTCAGGTGACAGGGGCGGGGCCGGCGATGGCCCCGCCTTTTTTCGATCTCCCGCCTGCGCGCCCGCATGAACCCGATGCCTTGTCCATCAGCGCCGACGAGCCTACATGCAGCTTCAACAAGGAGCCTTTCATGACCGCACCCGCCTCCCCCGTTTTCGACTGGAACGCGCCCCTCGGCCTGCCCGAATTCGAGCGAATCGCCGACGCCGACTTTGCCCCCGCCTTTGAAACAGCGCTTGCCGAGCATGATGCCGAGATCCAGGCCATCGCCGCAAACGCCGAAGCAGCCGATTTCGCCAATACGTTGGTGGCGCTGGAACTCGCCGGAGACAAGCTGTCAAAAGTCTCGTCCCTGTTCTGGAACCGGGCCGGCACCGACACCAATGACGTGATCCAGGCGCTGGAACGCGAGATGGCGCCGCGCCTGTCGCGCCATTACTCGAAAATCGCCATGAACCGCGCCCTGTTCGAGCGCGTCGACAGCCTCTACCAGAAGCGCGAGGAACTCAGACTCACGCCCGAACAGGACCGCCTGCTCGAACGGATCTGGAAATCCTTCATCAAGTCGGGCGCAGCACTCGATGAGGCCGGGCAGAAGCGCCTGGCCGAAGTTGGCGAGACCCTGGCCGGTCTCGGCGCCCGTTTCGGCCAGAACGTGCTGGCCGACGAAAAGGACTGGGTCATGCTGCTCGACGAGGGCTCCGACCTCGAGGGACTCTCCGACGATCTGCGCGCCGCCATGGCCGCCGTCGCCGAAGACCGCGGCCACCAGGGCAAATATGCCGTCACCCTGTCGCGCTCGATCATCGAGCCTTTCCTGACGTCCAGCGAGCGGCGCGACCTGCGCGAAACCGCCTTCAAGGCCTGGATCGCCCGCGGTGCCAATGGCGGCGAGACCGACAATGCCGCGCTGATCTCTCAGATCATCGCCCTGCGCAACGAGAAAGCCACGCTTCTCGGCTACGAAAGTTACGCTGCCTACAAGCTCGACGACACCATGGCCAAGACCCCCGACGCGGTGGAAGCGCTGCTCGGCGATGTCTGGGCCCGCGCCATCGAGCGCGCCGATGCGGATCGCACTGAGCTGGCGAAGCTGATCGCGGAGGAAGGCGGCAATCATGACGTCGCGGCCTGGGACTGGCGTCACTACGCCGAGAAACTCAAGGCCCGCCGCTTCGATTTTTCCGCGGCCGAGCTCAAGCCCTATTTCCCGCTCGACCAGATGATCGACGCCTGTTTCGACGTCGCAAACCGGCTCTTCGGCCTCGCCCTGACCGAACGCAAGGACATTCGCGGTCCGCACCCCGATGCCCGCGTCTTCGAGGTCCGCGATTCCGCCGGCGACATCATCGCCACCTTCATTGCCGATTACTTTGCCCGGCCCTCCAAGCGTTCCGGCGCCTGGATGAGCGGCATGCGCAGCCAGCACAAGCTCGACATGCCCGACGGCTCGAAGGGCGAAAAGCCGATCATCACCAACGTGATGAACTTCGCCAAGCCGGCGAGCGGCCAGCAGGCGCTGCTCTCGCTTGATGACGCCCGCACCCTGTTTCACGAGTTCGGCCACGCCCTGCACGGCATGCTGTCGGACGTGACCTATCCGTCGCTTTCAGGCACTTCCGTCAGCCGCGATTTCGTCGAACTGCCGTCGCAGCTCTATGAACACTGGCTGACGGTGCCTGAAATCCTCGAAAAGCATGCCCGCCACTATCGCACCGGCGAGCCGATCCCGCGGGCGCTGCTCGACAAGGTGCTGGCGGCGCAGACCTTCAATGCCGGCTTCGCCGCGGTCGAATTCACCGC
>JAHJUC010000078.1 GCA_018829385.1 Alphaproteobacteria bacterium | reverse complement strand
GTTCGCCTATAAACTCGCCCATGGCATGTGCCGTAATGCGTATCTGGTTACATCCGATCCATTCCACACCTTGCGACAAATCAGCAAACACAAAAGGCGTGAACCCGTTTCAAGCCTGATGAAACTTGCTGTTTCTGGTTCGAGAGGCGTCGGAACAGCCGAGATGTATTGCATTTGCAGCGAACAGATATCCCGCAGCCGGCAATTTGACCTGAATTGAACTTTCTACATTGCGAAAATGCGGAGAATTTCCATGGACTTTGCTGCAACCAACGCAGTTTGTCAGTGCGGCCGGAACAGCAGCCTGCGCTCTGTCTGGCTTCTGACGGTACTTCTTGCCTCAACCTCTCTGGTCGCAAGCCCGCTGATGGCGGAAGACAGACTGCCCGCCGGTACCCCCGCTGCGGAAACCGCCGGACCCTCCGCCGCCCCGGCGCAATCTGTTTCGGTCGAGCTGTCCGAGGCGCTGAAACTGGCCGTGTCCTACGGTCAATCCTCGCTGATTGCCTCGGTCTACGAGAATGCCCGGATCACGCCCTTCCGGGCCGACGCGGTGGTGAGCCAGGCGCTTGCCCTCGCACCCGGGCTTTCAGGGGAAATCCGGCTCGCGACGGACCTGGCCCTCAGCCACGCCAGAGGAATGGGCCTTGGCGCCGCCACCTCGGAGAACAGCCTGCGTGCGGCCACCGCCTTGCCGCCAGGAGCAGATAACGCGGTCGACCTGGGCACCATGACGGAGTTCCAGCGCAACTGGGGCCTTGGCGCAATCGGCGCGCAGGAGGCCGTCAACCGCAACCTGACCGGCAAGGGCGTCGTCGTCGGCGTCGTCGATACGGGACTGGACAGGATTGCCAGCGGCACGCCGCATTCGGAATTTACCGGCCGGGTCGATGAGCGATCGGCTTCCCTGTTTCACTGGTATGACCCGAACCTCGCGATTGCGGCCGGCGACGTCGCCGCCGGTTTCAACCGGCCGGCCAACGCATCCACGGACGGCAGTGGTCACGGAACCCATGTTGCCGGGATCATCGCGGCTGCAAAGGATGGCAATGGCATGCAAGGGGTAGCGCCCGGCGCCACCATCCTTGCCATTCAGGGCCTTGCGTCCGTGCAGCCATCCCAGTTCGTGGACGAGAGCAACAACTTCGTCATCAACGGGACGACCTACAACGCGGCAGCGCTCGCCTATTGTGGCAGCGCCATCTATCTCACCGACGAGGATCAGTGCAGCCAGGCCAATCAGATGGGCATCGGCACAACTGCGGCCATCACCTATCTGGCAACCCAGAAGGACGTACGGGTCATCAACGGCTCGTTCGGACCGGATCCGGCTGCCGGTGAGAAAACCTGGGCGACCGGCGACCTGGCGGAGGAAGCGACCGCCGTGCGCGCTTCGCTCATGGCCGGACAGATCCTGACGATCGCAGCCGGCAACGAGAGAGCCAAGGCGCCGGTCTATGGTGAAAACCCCTCGGGAATCGGGCTTTTCCCGTTCATCAACCCGTCCAACGCCTTCAAGACCAACTCGGCGGGCGAGCGGATCTACTCAGGCTCCGACACCGCCGACTTCAGCGACATGACCGATGCCTCGCTGGCCGCGGCCGAAGCCGCCGACGGCATCAAGCGCGGCCGCATCATCGTCGTCGTGGCGACGGATTCCAAGAAGGTCATCGCCGACTATTCCAACACCTGCGGCGTCGCCGCCGAATGGTGCATCGCCGCTCCCGGCGGCACGTATGATGACAGCGTCGAACGCCCGATCTATTCGACCTACACCGGCGGCACCTACAAGGCGCTTCAGGGTACCTCGATGGCCGCACCGCATGTCGCGGGCGCTCTTGCGGTTCTCATCGAGGCCTTCCCGACCTACACCCCGGCCCAGATCACCAATATCCTGTTCGAAACCGCCGAGGATCTCGGCGCCGCCGGCACCGATTCGGTCTATGGCCGCGGCTTCCTGCGGCTTGACCTGGCGCTGCAGTCCGGCCCTGCCGGACTCGATCCCGCCGACAAGGGCAAGTTCGTCGCCGGCGCCGGCGCGGCAAAGGGCGAAAAGACCGTCTGGACCAAGCAGGTCGACAGCTCCGGGTCGCTCGGCAAGCAGGGCGACGGCACCCTGGTGTTGCTCGGCAACGCCAGTTTCGCGCAGGGCGTCGCCGTCGAACAGGGCGAGTTGCGCGTCGACGGCAACCTGAAGGGCGCGTCCCTGACTGTCGCCAAGGGCGGCACCCTTTCCGGCAATGGCACGGTGACAGCCGACGTCACGACCAGCGGAAACCTTTCTCCAGGCCAGTCACCCGGCCTGCTGACGATCAACGGCAACCTGACGCTCGCGGCCGGCAGCCAGACCAATATCGAGGTCGATGGAACCGCAGCACAGGTCGGCGCCGGCGGCTTCGACCGGATTTCGGTCACCGGAACCGGACGGACAGCCACCGTCGGCGGCATTCTGGCACCCACCCTGCGCGGCATATCCGGTTCGGCCACCAACACTTTCACGCCGTCGCTCGGCAAGGGCTTCAAGTTCCTCGAGGTGGTCAACGGCCAGGTCGTCGGCTCTTTTGCCAGCCTGCTGCAGCCGGCGGCAGGGCTCGCCGCCAACACGCGTTTCGACGTTGTCTATGGCGCCAGCAGCCTGACGCTGGCAACGACACCGCTGAGCTACGCCAATCTTGGGGCCTTCGGCGTGGCGCAAAGCGCCGCGGCAAAGGCGGTCGGCGGCGCCATCGATGCCGCACGGCCCGCGGCGGGCGTCCGCCCGACTTCCGATCTCTCGGCGCTGTTTTCCAGCCTCTATCTCGGCGACGGAAAAAACCTCGGCCTCGGCCTGGAGCAGGCGACCGGCCAGATCTACGTGGACAGCGGCCAGTCTGCGATTCTCTCGGTCGGACGGTTCGCCGATCAGCTCTGGCAGCACCAGACGGAGCTGTCGATCGCCGGCGGGCCGGAAGGTGACGCCACCCGCCTTTGGTCCCAGGGCGACGCGTGGTTCACCAACACCACCGGCTACAGGTCCGACAGCGCAAGCGCCACATTCGGCATGGATGTTCCCCTCAACACCGGATGGGTCGGCGGCGTGTTCCGCTACGACGGCACCGGCATCTCGGCCGGCACCAACGGCAAGGCCGATCTGGGCACCTATCAGGCCGCGGCCCATGGCCAGGTCGAGTACGGCGCCGTCGAGCTGTCCGGCCGCGCCGGCCTGACCTACGGCCAGCTGGATGTGTCGCGCCGCATCAGCTTCGGGGCGGGCGCCCTATCCACGCTGAAGGGCAAGGACAATGGCTTCGGCGGATTTGCCGAAGCAACGGTCCAGAAGACCATCGCTCTCGGCGAGACCATGGCCATCCCCTCGCTCACCTTCGGCTACCGCGCCTTCGGCTTTGACGGGACGAAGGAAACCGGCGACTTCCTGCCGCTGACCACATCAGGCAAGACCTTCCGGCAGGGTCACGTCACGGCCGCCGTCACCGTCTCGCACAGGTTCGATCTCGACAACGGCTACCAGGTGACGCCGGTGGGCACGGTCGGCTATCGCCGCGACCTGCTGCCGATTTCCGATTACGCGTCCGCGACCGTTCTCGGCACCGGTTTCACCACCCATGGACAACAGATCGGCCGGGATGCGCTCGTCGGCAGCGTGAAGCTGCAGGCCGGCAAGGGCGGGGCTCTGTCCTTCGCCACCGGCTATGACATCGATATCCGCAAGGGCGCCCGGCAGCATCGTCTGTCCGGATCACTTACCCTGCGGTGGTGACAACCACACGCCCGGCAATGCAAGGCGAGCCCGCGGCATTTCATGCCGCGGGCTTTGATCATGGCCGGCCGCGATCGCTGCCCCCCTGCCCGTCGATTCTGCCGTTGACAGTGGAAAAAGCCGGCCCTATCCCCGGTCACGCGGATCAGGGCTTGATGTCGTCCAGAAGATCGCCCGGGGGCGTCGGCTGCGATCAGGGCCGGCACTGCCGGCCGAATTCGGGGCGACACGGGTCGCTGATAACCTTTCAGTGAGAACAACAGCGTAACCATCCCACGAGGCGAGCGGGCCGGAAACCGTGTTGCGAGCATTTGCCTTGACCACTGCAGACATTGAACATCAGATCCTGCTGTCCTCCGAGCTTGACCGGAAGGCAAACTATGAGCATTGGCGCACCGGGGTCGCGAGCCTCTTCGAGGCAGCACCCGCCAGCGGCAATCTCGACGATTTCAGCGCCGATCTCGCCAGCTACAATCTCGGACATTTCCTGATCGGCGCCTCCTCGGCCACCGCGCAGCATTTCCATCGCTCCAGCGAACTGGTGGCCGCAACCGGCGTCGATCACCTGCTGATCCAGCTCTATGTCAAGGGCGAGTGTGCCTATGACGCCGATGGCGGCATCGGCAAGGGCGTCGCCGGCGACATCATCTGCTTTGACCTCAGCCGGCCGATGCGCAGCCAGACCACCGACATGGACATCATCAGCCTCATTCTGCCCCGGGCGATGATCCGGCTGATGCCGCGGACGATCGACGCATTGCACGGCGCGCGCCTTGACGGGTCCACGCCGCTCGGGATCCTCTTGGGCGAGCACATGCAATCGATGGCGAAAATCGCGCCCAGACTGGCCGGCCCGGATGGGAGCCTGGCGGCCGAAGTCGCCTCGGTTCTGGTCTCGAGCGCATTGTCGGCGGCAATCGCGGCGGAGAACGGCACGCTGATGGACAATAGTCTGCAAGCCATTCAGGTCTTCATCGAGCGGAACCTGACCAATCCGGCTCTTTCCACCGAAATGGTCCTGCGCCAGTTCGCGATGTCGCGGTCGGTGCTCTACCGCCTGTTCGAGCCGATCGGCGGGATCGCTAATTACATTCGCGAGCGGCGCCTGCTGCTGGCGAGACTCAAGCTCGCCTCCGTCGGCACCGGACGCGGTTCAGTGGCCAGGCTCGCCTACGCCACCGGTTTTTCCAGTGAAGACGCCTTCTCCCGCGCCTTCCAGCAATATTTCGGCATCCGGCCGAGCGAGGCCATCCGCAACGCCGAAGCGGGCATTCAGCTCAAGCGTGAGATCGAACTGAGCCAGGAAAACTGGATGCAGCCCTGGCTGGACAGGCTGCGCGCCACATCCTGAGCAACGGCCGGATCCCGGCCGTCACAGTCATGCATCCATCACAGAGCCGTCAGCTCAGCGCTGCCGCCACCGCATCGATCGCCGCATTGGCGTTGACGCCGTCCGGGCCGCCGGCCTGGGCCATGTCCGGCCGTCCGCCGCCGCCCTTGCCGCCGATCGCCTCGGAGGCCGCGCGCACCAGGTCCACCGCCGACAGCCGCGATGTCAAATCCTCGGTGACGCCGACCACGACGCTGGCCTTGCCGTCCTCGCTGACGGCGACAAAGGCAGCCACGCCCGAGCCGAGCGACGCCTTGGCCGCATCCACCAGGCCCTTGAGATCCTTCGGCGCCACGCCGGTGACCACCTTGCCGAGATATCTGACCCCGCCGATATCACGGCTTTCGTCGCCGCCCGCCGCTCCGCCGCCGCCCAGCGCCAGCTTCTTCTTCGCTTCGGTGAGCTCTCGCTCGAGTTTCTTGCGCTCGTCCATCAGCGCCTCGATCCGCGAGGCGACATCGCCGGGCTGCACCTTGAGCAGTGCCGCGGCCTGCTTGAGCTTCTCGTCCTGCTCGCTCAGGTGCCGGCGCGCGGCCTCCCCGGTCAGCGCCTCGATGCGGCGCACCCCGGCGCTCACGGCGCTGTCGGACAACACCCGCACCAGGCCGATCTCGCCGGTGGCCGCTACATGGGTGCCGCCGCAAAGTTCGACCGAGTAAGGCCGGTTGGCCTTGACCCCGCGCGTGGCCGTGCCCATCGACACCACCCGCACCTCGTCGCCGTATTTCTCGCCGAACAGCGCCATTGCGCCCTCGGCAATGGCGTCGTCGACCGCCATCAGCCGGGTCGTCACCGGGCTGTTCTGCAGGATGATCTCGTTGGCCATGGTCTCGACCTCGGCCAGCTCCTCGGCCGTCATCGGCTTCGGATGCGAGACGTCGAACCTGAGCCGCTCGGGCGCGACCAGCGAGCCCTTCTGCGCCACATGGGTGCCGAGCACTTCCCTGAGCGCCTCGTGCAGCAGATGCGTGGCCGAGTG
>JAHJUC010000567.1 GCA_018829385.1 Alphaproteobacteria bacterium | reverse complement strand
TCACTCTGACCGACAACGGCAAATCCATCGGCGCCGTGACCATGGAAGTCAACCTGACCGAACTCCAGCGTCGTGCCGCCGCCGGCGCATGACGAAGCCCAGACAGACAGCGTCGTGACATCCTGCACCTCCCAGGCAGCGACACCCCAGACCCAACAGGACGTTTAACATGCTCAAGAACATATCCGTCAGCACAAAGGGATTTGCGGCCTTCGCCATTCTGGCGCTTATCGCGATCGGCGCCTCGGGCCTGATCTACATGCGGGCTCTGACTGCGACCGAACTCGTTGAACGCAGTCAGACCATGGGTGAGTTGCTGGCAGAGACCGCCAGTCTCAATACCGAGATCAACAAGGCCAATCTTGAGGTCAAGAACTTCCTGCTCACGGGCAACCGGGAGTTCGTCAAGGCTTTTGAGGATACCAGCGCCACCATCGACGCTCAGTTCACCAAGCTCAAGGGTCTCTATTCGGAACATGCCGCCAGCGAAGAACCGATCCTGAACGAAGCCGCGACGGTGCTGGGCGAATGGCGCGGCACGGTGGTGGACCGCCAGATCAAGCTGATGCGGGACCCGATGACGGTCGAACTGGCGCGGGTGCTGGAACTGACCGGGGAAGGCACCAGGCTTCTGGGTGAGTTCAGCGGAAAGGTCGACGGATTGGTGGGCACGTTCCAGCAGAAAAGCGCCGCTGCCTCAGGCGACCAGATGTCGGCCCTGACAGCCGTTGAATTCATCAGCCTTGCTGCATCCATCATTGTGGCCCTCGTGGCCGCCGGCATGGGCCTCATGAATTTCCAGCTGGTTTCCCGTCCGCTGAGCCGTCTGGCTGACGCCACCGCGAAACTCGCCAATGGTGACCTCGACGTGACCATCGAAAAGGGCGGCAAGGACGAAATCGGCAAGATGGCCGAGGCCATGCAGGTGTTCCGCGAAGCCGGCATTGCCAACCAGCGCCTGCAGGCGGAGGCCGAAGAAAACCGCAAGCAGGCCGAGGCAGACCGCATCGCCGCGCAGGAAAAGGCGGAAGCCGACGCCGCGGCTCGCCTGAAAATTGCAACGTCCGGGCTCGCCACAGGCTTGCAGCGACTGGCCGCAGGGGATCTGTCGTTCCAGCTCGAAGAGGCCTTTGCGCCGGACTTTGAAGCCCTGCG
This sequence comes from Alphaproteobacteria bacterium, assembly GCA_018829385.1. GTDB lineage: Bacteria > Pseudomonadota > Alphaproteobacteria > Rhizobiales > Rhizobiaceae > Hoeflea. The sequence goes on along the minus strand of JAHJUC010000567.1, from coordinate 1,249 downwards.
TCTTGACTTCAACCAGTCGGTCCGGCAGTTGAGCTCGACGATGGGATCGATCACCGACAGCGTCTCGATGATGGAAACCGGAACCCGCGAAATCGCCAACGGCACGGATGACCTGGCAAAACGCACCGAGCGTCAGGCTGCCGCACTCGAGGAAACCGCTGCCGCCGTCGAGGAAATCACCGCCAACGTGGTCAATTCCACCAAGCGGACCGAAGAGGCCCGCGGCGTTGCCTCGCAGGCCAATTCCTCCGCAACCCAGTCTTCCGAGGTCGTCGGCCAGGCAGAGGACGCGATGCGGCGGATCGAGGAAAGCTCGAAGCAGATCTCGAACATCATCGGGGTGATCGACGAGATCGCCTTCCAGACCAACCTGCTGGCGCTCAATGCCGGCGTCGAGGCTGCCCGCGCCGGGGAAGCCGGCAAGGGCTTCGCCGTCGTTGCCCAGGAAGTGCGCGAACTGGCCCAGCGTTCCGCCAATGCGGCAAAGGAAATCAAGGAGCTTATCCACAACTCCTCGACGGAAGTCTCCAGCGGCGTGGATCTGGTGCGCAGGGCAAGCGAGGCGCTTCGCACCATCGGTGGCTTCATCACCGAGATCAACACCCACATGGACGCGATTGCCGTCTCGGCCAAGGAGCAGTCCACCGGCCTGTCCGAAGTCAATCAGGCGGTCAACCAGATGGACCAGACAACCCAGCAGAACGCCGCGATGGTGGAACAATCCAACGCTGCCTCCGCCGAACTGGCCGCCGAAGCCGGAAAGCTTCGTGAGCTGATCTCCCAGTTCACGATCGATGGCTCGGCAACCGCGCAATCGGCCGTGCTGCGCCAGACCGCACGGACCATGGCGAAGCCGGCTCAGGCCGAGACCCGCCGGCCCGCCGCCGGCGCTGCCCGGCCGCAGATGCGCAGCCAGGGTAATGCCGCCGTTGCGCAGGACAGCTGGGAAGAGTTCTGACCGGCTCGGATCTTCGCTCAAGCATCAGAAAGGCCCGTCTCCGGGGACGCGGGCCTTTTCGATTCTGCCGGGATGGTGAAAGCAAGGCGCGGAAGCCTACTCGCCTGTCAGGTGCCGGCTGCGAATGACAAGCCAGGCTCTCCACCTTCTTTCAAACTTTTCACGACGCGGGTTTCAGGTCCTGGCAAAGCCCGGTTTCCACCGCGCCATCAGGGCGGAATTGGTGACGACGCTGACCGAGGAGAAGGCCATGGCGGCACCGGCAAAAACCGGCGGCAGGATGCCAAAGGC
>JAHJUC010000566.1 GCA_018829385.1 Alphaproteobacteria bacterium | reverse complement strand
TCTCCCTCAGGTGAAGGGACAGTCTACTCAACGGCGTGAAACACCGGAAGCCGCAGGTTCGAGAAGGACGTCGGGGACAGTTTACTTTTCCTGTCACCAATTCCATAAATGCATTCAGAGTTCTCGGGCCAGGAAAAGTAAACTGTCCCCTCACTTCTCCTCGGCTCTCCCGCGTCGGAATAAACCGCGAACGCTGGTCTTTCCACCCCGAATCACTACATTCACGGGTATGAACAGTCCAGACGACGACATTCCGTTTTTCGGCGACGAGGATCCGGCGCCCCGCGCGCCTGCGGCAGGCCACGCGGGCGGCTCCATTGCCGCGCGCGCCATGGCCGCCCGCAACGCCTCGCGGCCCACGCCCAACTATCTCGCGGGCCTCAATCCCGAGCAGGCCGATGCGGTGGAAAGCATCGAGGGCCCGGTGCTGGTGCTCGCCGGCGCCGGCACCGGCAAGACCAGGGTTCTGACCACCCGAATCGCCCATATCCTCAATCTGGGGCTCGCCTACCCGTCGCAGATCCTGTCGGTGACGTTTACCAACAAGGCGGCGCGCGAGATGAAGGAGCGCGTCGGCGTGCTCGTCGGCGGCGCGGTCGAGGGCATGCCCTGGCTCGGCACCTTCCACTCGATCGGCGTCAAGCTGTTGCGCCGCCATGCGGAACTCGCGGGCCTCAGGTCCGATTTCACCATTCTCGACACCGACGACGTCATCCGGCTGTGCAAGCAGCTGATCCAGGCCGAAGGCATCGACGACAAGCGCTGGCCGGCGCGGCAGTTCGCCAATTTGATCGACGGCTGGAAGAACAAGGGCTACGGCCCGGCAGACATCCCCGAGGGCGACAGCCGCGGCTTTGCCAACGGCAAGGGCAGGGCGCTTTACTCCGCCTACCAGGAGCGGCTGCAGACGCTGAACGCGGTCGACTTCGGCGATCTGCTCTGCCTGCCGATCCGCATGTTCCGCGCCAACCCGGATGTGCTCAAGGACTACCAGCAGAAATTCCGCTTCATCCTGGTCGACGAGTACCAGGACACCAACACCGCGCAATACATGTGGCTGCGGCTGCTCGCCCAGCGGCCCGCCGGCGAGCGGCCCAACATCTGCTGCGTCGGCGATGACGACCAGTCGATCTATGGCTGGCGCGGCGCGGAAGTGGAAAACATCCTGCGGTTCGAGAAGGATTTCCCCGGCGCCAAGGTGATCCGGCTCGAGCGCAACTACCGCTCCACCGAGCATATCCTCGGCGCCGCCGGCCACCTGATCGCCCACAATGAGGGCCGGCTCGGCAAGACCCTGTTCACCGAGCAGTCCGATCCCGAGCACGAGCGAGTGATGGTCCATGCCGCCTGGGATTCCGAGGAAGAGGCCCGCGCCATTGGCGAGGAGATCGAGCAGGCGCAGATCAAGGGCCGGGCATTGAACGACATGGCGATCCTCGTCCGCGCCTCGTTCCAGATGCGCGAGTTCGAGGAGCGCTTCGTCACGCTGGGGCTGAATTACCGTGTCATCGGCGGCCCGCGCTTTTACGAGCGGCAGGAAATCCGCGATGCGATGGCGTTCTTCCGCGTCGTCAGCCAGCCCGCCGACGATCTCGCCTTCGAGCGCATCGTCAATGTCCCCAAGCGCGGCCTGGGCGAGGCGGCGGTGCGCCAGGTCCACGACGTCGCCCGCGCCCGCGGCATCCCCATGCTCGCCGCCGCGCGCGACCTCATCCTCACCGATGAGTTGAAACCCAGGCCGCGCAAGTCATTGACCGACGTGGTCGAGATGTTCACCCGCTGGCAGGGGATGATGGAAACCACGCCCGGCCACGAGCTGGCCGAGACCATTCTGGAGGAATCCGGCTACACCGAGATGTGGCAGAACGACCGTTCCGCCGACGCCCCGACCCGGCTCGAGAACCTGAAGGAACTGGTCGAGACCATCTCCGGCTTCGAATCCATGCGCGCCTTCCTCGAGCATGTGGCGCTGGTGATGGACACCGACAACAACCCCGATCTCGACGCCGTCTCGATCATGACGCTGCACTCGGCCAAGGGGCTGGAATTCGAGACCGTGTTCCTGCCCGGCTGGGAGGAAGGCCTGTTCCCGCACCAGCGCGCGCTCGACGAGGGCGGCCGCTCGGGGCTGGAGGAAGAGCGCCGCCTCGCCTATGTCGGCCTCACCCGCGCAAAACTCTATTGCCACATCTGGTTCGTCTCCAACCGCCGCATCCACGGCCTGTGGCAATCCACCCTCCCTTCGCGCTTCCTCGATGAACTGCCCGAGGCCCATGTCGAGGTGGCCGAGATGGACACAGGCTTCGGCGGCTATGGCCGGGGCGGACGCTTCGGCGGTTCAGGCGGCCAGTCCGGCGGCCCCTACGGCGCCTCCCGCTTCGACAAGGCCGAACCCTTCGCCGGCAACTACAACACGCCCGGCTGGAAACGCGCCCAGGCCAACAAGACCGACGCCGCCCGCGACAACTGGGGCACAAGATCCGGCCACGCCGTCGAGCGCATCGCCTACGGCGAATCCGGCCCGCGCGGCTCGACCATCGAAGGCGAACTCGTCGCCAAATCCACCGGCACCACGTCGGCCTACTCGGTCGGCGACCGCGTCTTCCACCTCAAATTCGGCAACGGCAACATCGCCTCGATTGATGGAAACAAGCTGACGATTGATTTCGACAAG
>JAHJUC010000565.1 GCA_018829385.1 Alphaproteobacteria bacterium | reverse complement strand
TTCGCCGCCATCGGCGATGGCAGCCCTGATGATGGCGGACAGATCGGCGGGAAGACGGCAATCATCCTCGAGAATCAGCGCGTGGTCGGCGGAGCTGGCAAGGAAGGCCCGCAGGCAGGCGACATGGCTGAGATAGCAGGCGATTTCACCGTCGTGGAAGCCGCGGCCATGCAGCAGCCTGTAGCCGGTGGCATCGAACTCGGGAACCGATGCATCGATCTTCATCCGGTCGACGGCCGCGATGCGTTCGTAATCGATCCCGAGATCGCGAAGCTGCGCATCCATGAACCTGAATCGGTCGACCGCTCGATCAAGATTGATCAGGTATGTCTTGAATGGCTTTTCACCGTGCATTGCCAAGCCTTGTCCCCGGGCCGCCGATCTTTCGGGCATCCCGCTGTCTGTCTCCACGCCCGAACCGCAATCCCGGGTTCAATCCCGCCCCCCGGGACCGGGGGGTGAGATACCAAAATCGGGCAACCGGGGCTAGAGCGCCAACCGGTTTATCGGCGGATTGTACAGAATGGATGTAGCTGCCTCGCCGACGGGCGCTCGCCACAGGCCGGCTATCCGCCGCTGACCACCTGTATTTAAAGGATAATTAACCATAAACAGCCAGTCTGGTGCGTCATAGCGTACGCGAACCAGCGTGGAGCCAATCCGCTGCGTCTGCTGCAAGTCAAGAAATGCGATGTGAAGGTTTGAGTTCGTGCAGCAATTGCGAGATATCCGGCAGCCAGAAGACTGGTGCGCGCCAGCCGCGGCCCGGCCATGAAGCGGGTTGACCGGTTGCGGATCCGTCAGGACGACGAGATCGCCAGGCTGATGCAGACTGAAGCGGGCCGGGCCGACTACTGGCGCCGGCTTGATGACGAGTGTCATCAGAGCCCTTTGGTCTGGCTTCTGGAAGAGAGCCTGGAGCTTGAGGGTGACGTCATCGAGTGTGGCGTCTACCGCGGCGCCAGCACCCGCCTGATGGGCCGCAAAATGCGCGATCTCGCGCCCGGCAAGCGGCTTTTTGCCTGCGACAGTTTCGAAGGATTTCCCCAGGACCGGATACTCGACGCCGATCTCGGCCCGTTCCGTTTCCGCTTCAAGGTCCGCCGCAAGTTCCGCCACGCCTCCGACGTGCCCGAACGGCTGATCGCCTATTTCGACGCCTATCGCATCAACGGCTACGTGGTGAAGGGTTTCTTTTCCGACACGCTGCCGAAGATGAAGCCGCGCAAGTACTGCTTCATGTTCATCGATTGCGACATATACGAATCGCATCTCGACAGCCTCAACGTGCTTTATGACCAGCTGGTTCCGGGCGGCATCGTGGTGTTTGACGACTATGCCGAACCGAAATGGCCCGGCGCTTCGCGCGCGGTGGACGAGTTCTTTGCAGACCAGCCGGTCAAGCCGGAACAGCTGGTTCTCGGCCGCAAGTCGGTCTGGTTCGTTCGCAAGCCACAGGCCGAGGAGACACCGGCGCAGGTCTACAAACCGTTGCTGCTCAAGAGCGCCTGAAGCGCAAGCCGGCCCCCTCTCCCCGCACCCTACAGCGCCGCGCATCCAATCGGATGCGCAATGGTCGCTGTATACCCTTGAAATAATGCATGTACGTTATCGGTCAAATGAATCCATTTGAGCGCGACATGCATTAGTTCGACGCGTTGTAGGCGGCGATGGCCGCCATGTTGACGATGTCGGAATCCTTGGCGCCCATCGAGACGATCTGGATCGACTTGTCGAGGCCGACGAGCAGCGGGCCGATGACGGTGGAGCCGCCGAGTTCCTGCAGCATCTTGGTCGAGATCGAGGCCGAGTGGAACGCCGGCATAACCAGCACGTTTGCGGTGCCCGACAGGCGGCAGAACGGATATTGCTCCATCACCGTGGCGTTGAGCGCCACGTCGGCCGCCATCTCGCCGTCATATTCGAAATCGACCCGGCGCTTGTCGAGGATCTTGACCGCGTCGCGCACGCGCTCGGAGCGTTCGCCGGTCGGGTGGCCGAAGGT
>JAHJUC010000564.1 GCA_018829385.1 Alphaproteobacteria bacterium | reverse complement strand
CCGGCCCCAGCCGCAGGCCGACGCGGCCGCACCGGCTGCAAGCGGCCAGAGATCCGCTGCCAAGCCGCCGCTGGCGTCCATTGGCGATGGACGCAAGAGCACAGCACCGCCACCGGTCACGGCCACACCGCAGGCGTCGCAACTGACAATCCCCGGCGCGGCCGCGTTCGAGGATGCCCGCGCGCTGGCCGCAAGCGCCAACACCATTGCCGAGCTGCGCGCGGCGCTCGAGGGCTTCACCGGCTGCAACCTGCGTCACAGCGCCAAGACGCTGGTATTCGCCGACGGCAATCCGGACGCCGACATCATGTTCATCGGCGAGGCGCCGGGCCGCGAGGAGGATCTCCAGGGCATGCCGTTCGTCGGCCGCGCCGGACAATTGCTTGACCGGATGCTGGCGGCGATCGAGCTGAGCCGCGAAACCGCCTATATCACCAACATGATCCCTTGGCGGCCACCCGGAAACCGCACCCCGGCGGCGCACGAAATCGAGCTGTGCCGTCCTTTCATCGAACGTCACATCGCGCTTGCACAGCCGAAGCTTCTGGTGATGCTCGGAAATGTCGCGAGCAAGTCGCTGCTGGACACGGACAAGGGCATCCTGTCGCTGCGCGGGACCTGGATGAACCGCAAGTCCGGCGACGCGGAGATCCCGGTGATGCCGACGCTGCATCCGGCCTACCTGCTGCGCAACCCTGCGCAGAAGCGGCTGGCCTGGGCGGATTTCCTGTCGCTCAGGGACAGGCTCGACCGGATCCAGGGCAGCTGACACGCCCGCTCCGTTTCGCCGGCGATCACGGTAGCGATGGCGGAAATATTATGGTTACGTCGCAATCGGGCCTTGCTGTCGCTTTCGGACATGACAAGGTCATTTCAGGAATCGCTTTTGCAATCTGGTCTGCATGATCCGGGATCACCGGAGATTGGGCAGGCCGCGCTCCGTTGGCAGGGAGAGCCGCCATGATCCAGTCCGTTCGATCGGTGGCGTCGCTGCTGCTTTCGACCTTTTTCCTGCTGACCGCGATGGGGCTGTCGGGATACCTGATTCCGATCAGGGCCGTGGCCGAGGGATGGTCGACCTTCACCATCTCGCTGATCGCGACGGGCTACGCCATCGCCTTTACCGCCAGCTGCATCATCACGCCCAGGCTGGTGCTCAAGGTCGGTCACGTGCGGGTGTTCGGCGCCCTGACGACGATCATGGCGATGTCGTATCTGCTGCACACGCTGATCGTGGATCCCGTGGTCTGGGTCCTGTGCCGTGCCATGGCCGGCTTTTCGATCGCCGGCGGCTACATGATCATCGAGAGCTGGCTCAACGAGAAGGTCGACAATGAAAACCGCGGCGCGCTGTTTTCAGTCTACATGGTGGTGAGCATGTCGGCGGTGATGGTCGGGCAGTACATCGTGCCGCTTGGCGACCCGCTCGGAGCCGGCCTGTTCATGGTGTGCACACTGATCTGCTCGATGGCGGTGATGCCGACGCTGCTCTCGAGCGCGCAATCGCCGCAACCGCTGACCCAGGTGAAATTTGACGTTCCAGCTCTCTACAGGCGGTCGCCGGCAGCAGTGATCGGCACGCTCCTGGCCGGCCTGATCGCCAGCGCCTGGGGCGGGCTCGGCCCGGTGTATGCGTCGCAGCTGGGGCTTTCGACGGCAGAGGGCGCTTCGATGCTCGCCATCGCGATGATCGGCGGGGCCATCTTCCAGTACCCGCTGGGCCGCGCCTCGGACCGCATGGACCGGCGCCGGGTGATGATCGCCGCCGGCCTGATCGGCATCGCCGCCTGCACGATCACCGTCTCGTTCGGCGTCGACAACCGGATCATCTTCTTCCTGGGCATGCTGTTTCTCGGCACCGTTCTGTTTCCGATCTACTCGCTCAATGTGGCGCATGCCAATGACCACGCCCAGCCCGACGAGTTCGTCGAGGTATCGAGCGGACTGATGATCACCTATGGCGTCGCCACCATGGTCGGCCCGGTGGTCACCGGCGTCGCCATGGACTGGTTCGGACCGCACGCGCTGTTCGTGGTGATCGCGATCTGCTTTGCCGCCTATTCCGGGCATGCCGCCTGGCGCATCAGCCGGCGCGAGCAGCCCTCGGAGGATATGCGCTCGGACTTCCTGCCGATGGCGGCCCTGCCCGACCTGACCCCGCAGACAGCCGAACTCGACCCGCGGTCGGACCCGGCTTACTGGGAACAAAGTGCCGAGGAAGAGGACGAGACCAGGGCCTCCTGAAAGACTGCAGTCAACAAACAGGCCGGCTGATCGCCGGGGATCTCAGCCCTGCGGGGTGACCAGCTTGCGCTGCGCCTTGCGTTCGAGGCCGAGGGCATGTTCGCGCAGGATGACGAAGATGCCGGCGCCGACCACGATCGTGGTGCCGGTGAGCATGGTCCAGGTGGGCACATCGCCGAAGATGAAATAGCCGATGAGAATGCCAAGCACGATCGAGGTGTATTCGAACGGCGCGATCGTCGACACGTCGGCATGACGGTAGCTCTGGGTCAGCAGGATCTGTCCAAGACCGCCGCAGAACCCGGCCATCGCCATCAGGCCCAGCGTCGGCCAATCCGGCACGATCCAGCCGAACGGCAGTGTGGCGAGTGAAAGCACGGTCGCGGTCAGCGAGAAATAAAGAACGATTGTCGGGGTCTTTTCGGTCAGGATCAGCTTGCGGACCAGGATCATCGCAGTGGCGCCGAGGGTGGCGGAGGCAAGCACCGCAAGGACACCGAGCGCCTCGCTGGAGCCAAAGCCGTCGCCAAACAGGCTGAGCCGCGGCCAGCTGATGATCAGGACCCCACCCAGCCCCACGGCCACCGCTGACCAGCGGAAGATACGGACGGTCTCGCGGAGAAAGACGGCTGCAAAGACCACGGTCAGCAGAGGCATGGCATAGCCGATGGCGATCGCGTCGGGCAGCGGCAGCCGCATGATGCCGTAAAATCCAAGCCCCATGGCCGTGACGCCGACCAGGCCGCGCCTGACATGCGACATCGGGTTCGACGTCCGCCAGGCGGTGTCGAGCTGGCCCCGCAATGCCAGGAAGATCAGGATCGGCACGATGGCGAAGGCCGAGCGGAAGAAGACGATCTGGCCGGCCGGCATGCCTTCGGCGGAAGCCTTGATCAGGGTCGACATGGTGACGAAGACGCTGACGGAGGCAACCTTGAGCGCAATCCCGATCATCGGCGATCCGGTTTGCTCGCCGCCGGTGTTCTGAGGGTCTGGCTGGCGGGAAGCAGTGGGCGTGGGTTCGGTCACCTGGCTTCTTTCATGATCGGAATTGCGGGAATGCGGCAGTCCACTCTTCAGATATGTTTCATGGCAGCGACCATAGCCCGATGATCGGTCATCGTCCGATCAAAAATGCTGATGAACGGCCACGCCGCGCTGATGAACGCGAGTGCCCGTTCGCGCGCCGGTTCACCCGTTCAGGGCTTCCCATACCCGTTGCGGGGTGGCCGGCATCTCGATATGGCGCACGCCGCGGGCGCGGTCGAGCGCGTCGACAAGCGCGTTCATCGCCGCCGGGCAGGCCCCGATCGTTCCAGCCTCGCCCGCCCCCTTGATGCCCATCGCATTGGTGGTGGAGGGAACGTTGCGGGTCTCGAAATCGAAGAACGGCATGTTGTCGGCGCGCGGCACGGCGTAATCCATGAAGCTCGCGGTGAGCAACTGCCCGTCTTCGGAGTAGATCACGCCTTCGCTCAGGCACTGGGCGACGCCCTGGACCACGCCGCCGTGGATCTGTCCGAGCAGCAGAACCGGGTTCACGGTCATGCCGAAATCATCGACGATGGTGTAGCGGGCGATCTCGACCTGACCGGTCTCGGGATCGATCTCGATTTCGCAGATGTGGGTGCCGTTGGGATAGGTGGCCTCGTCCTGCACCACATCAGCAAGTCCGGTGCGGTCGTCCTCGGTCTTGGCCGCTTTCGCCATGTCAGCGTAGCTGATCACCCGGTCGGTTCCGACGATGCGGGCTTCTCCGTCGACGAGCTCGATGTCGGCGGCGGAGGCTTCCAGCTCGTCGGCGGCGAGCTTCTTCATCTTTTCGGCCAGAACCTTCGAGGCCGCCGACACGGAAACTCCGCCGAGCGGAATCGAGCGCGACCCGCCGGTGCCGCCGCCCTTGGCCAGCTCGGCGGTATCGCCCTGGCGCACGGTGATCCTGTCGAAATCGATGCCGATCTGCTCGGCGATGAACTGGCTGTAGGCTGTGGCATGCCCCTGCCCGTTGGTCTGGGTGCCGATGTAAAGCGTGACCCCGCCATCGGCGTCGAGCGTCAGCTTCGCAGGTTCCGAGCCGGCGAATGCGCAGGCCTCGATGTAGACCGCGGTCCCCAGTCCACGCAGTTTTCCGCGCGACCGGGCTTCCTCGACGCGGCCCGGGAAGCCCGCCGCATCTGCCTTTTCCAGCGCCCGGGTCATGTGCCCGTCAAACTCGCCGACATCGTAGTTGCGCCCGCCGGGCGTCTTGTAGGGAAACTGCTCGGGCCGGATGAAGTTGCGGCGCCTGAGGTCCTCGACCGGCATGCCGATCTCGCGCGCGGCGGCATCGATCAGCCGCTCGATCAGGAAAGCGGCCTCCGGCCGGCCGGCGCCGCGATAGGCGTCCACCGGCGTGGTGTGCGTGTAGACGCCGCGCAATTTGAAATCGAGGTTCTGGATATCGTAGACGCCGGTGGCCATGGAGGCGCCGAAAGTCGGAATGAACGGTCCGAACTGGCTCAGATAGGCGCCCATGTTGGCGAGCAGGTCAATCCTGAGCCCGAGGATCCGGCCGTCCTTGTCAAGCGCCAGCGAGGCCGTGACCTTGTTGTCGCGGCCATGGGCGTCGGTCAGGAAGTGCTCTGTGCGGTCCGACACCCATTTGACCGGGCGGCCGAGCCGGCGCGCCGCTTCCAGCGCCAGCGGATACTCCCGGTAGGTAAACACCTTGGTGCCGAAGCCGCCGCCAACATCGCGGGTGATGACGCGGAAGTCCTCGAGCTCCATGCTGAAGATGTCCTTGGCGATGGTCTTGCGGATGCTGTGGACGCCCTGGGATCCGAGCGTCAGCGTGAACTTCTTGGCCTCCCCGTCCCATTCGGCCAGGCAGGCCCGGGTTTCCATGTAGTTCGAGGCGAGCCGGTTGTTGATATAGTCGATCGTGGTGACGTGATCGGCCTTTGCAAATGCCTCGCCGGTCTTGCCGGCATCGCCGGTGCGATAGAGATAGGCCTGGTTGGTGCCCAGGTCCGGCCAGACCAGCGGGGCGCCGTCCTCGAGCGCCGACGCCAGGCTGGCCTGGGCATCGTCAAATTCCCAATCGATGTCGATGAGTTCGGACGCTTCCTGCGCCAGTGCGAGACTGTCGGCCACGATGAAGGCCACCGCGTCCCCGACATAGCGGACCTCGCCGTCGCACAGCAGCGGTATGTGCTTCTGGGCGTGCCGTGTGCCGTCGGGCTGCGCCACGGTCACCTGGTTCGGCACCGGGCCGAGGTGAGCGACGTCGCTTGCGGTGAGGATCAGATGGACGCCGTCTGCAGCCCGCGCCGCTTCCAGGTCATTGATCCTGAACCGCGCGGCAGCGTGGGCGGAGCGCAGCACATAGCCGCGCAACTCGCCTTCGGCCCGCACGTCATCGGTAAAGCATCCCTCGCCCCTGATCAGCTTGAGGTCTTCCTTGCGCAACGCCGATGCGCCCACGCCGAATTTAGGTGTCGCGATGTTCATGGTAGTTCCCGGTGAAGGATTGAATTTGACGGTCGCGGGCGCGACTCTCCCCTTATAATTAGCTCCGGAGGCCGGAATGTCGAGTGCCGTCTTCCGGACTGGCCGGGCATGCCGCCAGCCGCATCCGCCGGCCTGCCGGACCGGGCGCTCGATTTTGCGCGGGACTTGCAACAATTGGTATCGAAGGATTAAGCATTGCCGTCGCATAGGCACCGGCACGGTCCTCGGACCGGGGCGACCGCCCGCTGACGGCCTCCCGGCCGCCCGAAAGCAATGGCTCAATGACAGCGTTTCCGCTCAACTGCCTTTCTCAACAAAATTATATAGAATTTCAAATCACCACATATTTTTATAAAATAAAAGTCCTATTCTCGAGAACTGACCGAAGAATGCTGGTCTTTTATAGGCAGTTCAAGCCGAGATTTGACTTTTTATATTAGATAATGATTGAATTTTCAGTGCTTTCCGCTGGCGATCCGCAATCATTCGTACTGCCTTGCCAGGCTCGCGAAAAATTACATCCCGTCGATTGATGCGGGGGTATCTTAACCCGATGTCAGGATCCGCCGTGATAGCGTCCCGTCCCATAATGGGAAATTGCGGGGCATAAAGCATATGCGGACTGAAACGGGACAAGTCTACAAGCT
>JAHJUC010000563.1 GCA_018829385.1 Alphaproteobacteria bacterium | reverse complement strand
CGGATCGCGTTGGCGATGGCGCCCGGTCCGGCCACGATGGCGGTCTCGCCGGCGCCGGAGGGCGGATCGTCGCTCTGGATCAGTTCCACACGGATCGGCGGGACTTCGCCCAGACGCGGGATCGGGGCATCGGCGAAGGTCTCGGCGCTGACGCGCCCGTGCTCCAGCGGCAAGGTGTCCGAAAGCACCATGCCGAGGCCCCAGACCAGGTTGCCCTCGCACTGCGCGCGCACCTGGTCGGGGTTGATGACGAGGCCGCACTCATGCACGCACCAGAGCCGCGTGACCTGCACATGGCCGCGCGGATCGACGGCGACATCGGCAACCGCGGCGGCAAAACCTGTCTGCTTGTAAATGCCACAGGCCACGCCACGCCCGGTGCGCCGTCTTTCGGATGAAGCCGGCGGGTCTCCCCATGCGGCGATCTCGCCCACGCGCCGCAACACGGCGGCGAGCCGCGGCTCCAGGGCATGGGCGAGGCGGAAAGCCAGCGGGTCGGCGCCGGCGAGAATCGCGGCTTCGTCGATGGCGCTTTCGATGGCGAGCCCGTTCGGCCCGGCGCCGAGGCCGCGCCAGGGCCCGGTGTGCACGGGCAGGCGGATAGCATCATAGGCCGCGCGCGCCCGGCCAAGGACATAGGGTGCGGCCATGCCGCGGGCGACGCCCGGATCGCCTGCGACGAGGTCAGCTCCCGTCTGCATCCATGCGGGCATCGCCGCCGGGGTGAAGATGATGTGCGAGGAGACCTGGGCGTGATCCCAGTCGCTGATCCGGCCGTTTTCCAGCCTTGCCCTGATCCGGTGCGAGGAGGGCGGCCGGTGGAAGCCGAGCGCAAGTTCCTGCGCGCGGGTCCAGATCACCTTGACCGGCGCGCCCGACGCGCGGGCGAGGGCTGCGGCTTCGGTCTCGACCATGCAGATCGTGCGGCCGCCGAACCCGCCGCCGATGCGGCAGGACTGCACGGTGACCGAACCTGTCGCCAGACCGAAGGCGTCGGCGAGCACGTCACGAATGTAGAAGGCATCCTGCGTCGCCGCCCAGACGGTCAGCGCGCCTGCCTTCCATTCGGCGACCGCGGTGCGCGGCTCGATCGACCCGTGCGCGGCGAGCGGGATGTCGATGCGCAGATCGACATCCCAGGATCCGTCGGCCGGCGTGCCTTCCAGCACGACCTGCGGCAGGCTACCCTCGGCAAGACGGGCGTCGATGTCGATGGCGCGGGCGATGTCCGACCGCGGATGGCTGCCCGCGACCTCCCATTCGACCTCGAGAGCCTCGGCGATGGTATCGAGCGCGCCCGGGCGGCTCGCCACGATGCCGAGGCCGCGGGCCTTGCCGATGGGCGGGCCGCACAGCTCGGTCACCGCGATGAAACCGGGCACGGCGCGGGCGGCCGCTTCGTTCCAGCGAGACGGGCGAGAGGCCAGTTCGGTTGACGCCGGCGCACGCAGCACCCGGCCGAACAGCATGCCCGGCCGCCGCACGTCGGAGGCATAGAGCGGCGCGCCGGTGACGATCTCGCGCCCCTGCACGATCTCGGGGGCGGCGCCGATCAGCCGCTCCGCGTGGAACGCGCGCAAGTCGCCCAAAGGTCTCGGGGTCACCGTGACCTGTCCGCTCTCCCGCCCTGCCGCAAGCGCATCGCGCAGGGCGGCGCAGGCCTGCGCCAGCGGCTCGGCGAACAGCTTGATCGACTCGCTGCCCACCGTTGCCTTCACCCGCGGCATCGCCGTGTCGTGCAGCCGGAGATCGACCAGATCCCATTCCGCCCCGAGTTCGGTGCAGGCAATCTGCTTCAAGGCGGTCGAGATGTTCTGTCCCATCTCGGTGCGTGGCAGGGTCAGCGTGAAGCGCCCGTCGCGATGCGAGATCCAGCCCAGCGCCGTTTCCGCATCCGGCGCCGGGCGCTTCGGGACCACCGGGACCTGGCTCCAGACACCGGCGCCCGCGCCGACAGCGGCGACAAGGCCGCCCGCTGCGGCGATGAGAAAGTTCCGCCGTCTCATCGGGCGTCCTCCGATGCGCGGACGATGGCGGCGCGGATACGCGGATAGGTTCCGCAGCGGCAGAGATTGCCGTCCATCGCGGCGTCGATGTCTTCGGCTGCCGGATGCGGCGTCTCGTCGAGCAGCGCCACCGCGGACATGATCTGGCCGCTCTGGCAGTATCCGCATTGCGGCACCGCCAGATCGAGCCAGGCCTGCTGGACCGGATGCAGGACATTGCCGTGGGCCAGTCCCTCGATCGTCCGCACGGAAAGGCCTTCGACGTCACCCGCCCGGGTGATGCACGAGCGCGTCGCACTTCCGTCGACGATGACCGTACATGCCCCGCAAAGGCCGACGCCGCAACCGAACTTCGCGCCGGTCAGGCCGAAATGCTCGCGCAGGAAAAACAGCAGGGATTCGTCCGCCCAGTCCGACGGAATGACGTGACTTTTGCCGTTCAGGATGACATTCATTGCAAACTCCCGTTCTTGATCCTTGATCAGGAGTTACGCAGCGCGGGCTGCCTTGTCTTGAACGATCGCGCCAAATTGGATGGGCCATGACAGGCTGCGGCGGGTGATCGGCCAACCGGTGTCGAATAACTGCGCCGCGCTGACAGGCAGCGGTTCCGGCAGGTTCGACCGCTATCGGCGCGCACGGGGTCGAGCGGCTCGCCGCTCACGGAGAACACCACGGGCCATGGGGCGGCTACTGGGTCGGCTCACCGGCGAGGATGGAGCGTGCAGGATCGTGCGAAGCGAGGCGCCATGATGATCACCGATATAGAGGACTTTTTCTCAAGAGGCTGCGGGCGCTGTGCCCGCTTCGATACGGCGGACTGCTCGGTGAAGCAATGGACCGAAGGGCTTGGGACGCTGCGCCGCATCTGCCGCGACGTGGGGCTCGAGGAAACGGTGAAGTGGGCGCATCCGTGCTACATGCACGCGGGGCGCAACATCGCCCTCATCGGCGCCCTGCGCGGCGATTTCCGGCTGAACTTCTTCAATGCGGGCCTGATGCAGGATCCGGACGGCGTGCTTGAGCGGCAGGGTCCGAACACAAGGCATCCCGACATGATCCGGTTTGCCGGCAATGACCAGGTGGCCGCGATGGAATCCATCATCCGGTCCTATCTGGAAGAGGCGATGGCCTATGCCGAAAAAGGCCTCAAACCGCCGAAAGAGGAGGGCGGGTTCGATCTGCCCGACGAACTGGTCGAGGCGCTCGACGCCGAACCCGAACTTGCCGAAGCCTTCCATGCGCTCACAACGGGCCGCCAGAAGAGCTATGTCATCGCGCTGAGCTCAGCCAAGACCTCCCAGACCCGGATCAACCGCATCGCGAAATTCCGCGACAAGATCATCGCCGGCAAGGGGGCGACGGAGCGGTAGTCAGAAGTGCCAGGAACGAGGGATCGGACACTTCGTGGCCCCGACCAGGCCTCAGGAGCGGGGGATCCTGCTCTCGACGGCGCTGATGCCGGCTTCGAGCTCGGCGGCGCCGGTCTCGCCGAGCATGTCAACCAGACGGGCCTCGTAGCTGCGGGCAAGCGTGACAAGATCCCGGTAGTGGGTGCGGCCCTCGCGCGTGAGCTCGATATGCTCGACGCGGCGATCGGTCTGATCCACCTGGCGGGTGATCCACTTGCGCTCCTCGAGCGCGCGGATGGCGCGGCTGACCTTGGTCTTGTGCATCGACGAGTG
>JAHJUC010000562.1 GCA_018829385.1 Alphaproteobacteria bacterium | reverse complement strand
TCTACCAGGACGAACAGGGCTGCCGGACGACAAGGACGGTGCGGCCGCTGGCGCTGGTCTATCATCTTGAATGCGTGATGCTGGCGTGCTGGTGCGAGCTCAGGGCCGGGTTCCGGCATTTCCGCACCGACCGGATCTACGGGTGCCGCGTCCTGGATGCGTACTTTGCCGGGCAGGGCGATGCTCTCAGGGCAATCTGGCCCGATCAGAACCGCTGGGACGCAGTGCCGCCGGGCATGGCGGGGTCAACGTGAGTTACTGATTTCCAGCTGCCGCTCTGCAATGCGCTCAGGCATCACCGGAGCGGCGGAAGGGGCCGGTCTCAGCATGGCGTCGACAAAGCCGGGAATGTCCATCCGCGGCAGCCCCGGTTCGCCGGTCAGCTGCTTGAGGCCGACCAGCGTCGCGTAGATCAGCGTCGCCCTTGAGCGGGCTTCGGGGCCGGTCAGGCCCGAGCCGCGCATCTGCAGGGTGAGGAAGGCGAGCCGCTCGGTATCGGCATCGCGGACAACCGCGTGCACGGCCTCGTCGCCGGCTGCCCAGTGGCGGATCGCCACCTCGGTCATCGGCCCGCCATATTCGCGCGTCGGCACATGCAGGATGTCTTCGATGAAACGGATGAACAGGTCGCGCGGCGACTTCTCCGGCGAGACCATGGAGGCGATCACGTCGCTGGTGGCGACGCGGCGCCAATGCTCGACCATGGCCGCCTGGAGGGCCGCCAGGTCGGCAAAATGCCAATAGAACGAGCCTTTGGTGACACCCAGTTCCTTGCAGAGAAAATCGACCCGGATCGCCTTTGGTCCGGACCTGGTCAGCAGCTTGAACGCGGCCTTGATCCAGTCTTCAGGCGTGAGTGTCTGTTTCGTGGCCATGCCGCCTCATACCCAACGCATCGCGTCATTCAATCAATAGATGCGATTCCATACACAGGCTATGGATAACAAATGGTTAATTGTGCGGGGGCGGCGAGAGATGGCCGGGGGTGGCAGCCGTTGGTCGCCGCAATGGCCAAGACCATGAAACGCGCACGGAAAAAGGCCGGATGACCGGCCTTTCCCATGTCTTCCCTGAGGCAGGGATCAGTTGCAGCTGGCGATCTGGTTGAGGGCCGCGGTCACACCCTTGAGCGAGTAGCTGTAGGAGGTGTTGGTGCCGCGGCGCGAGATCGCCTTGACCGTCATCGAGGTTCCGGCCTTCATCGCGGCGACCAGCTGCGGCTCCTGCGCGGCGTTCTCGACCCAGGCCGAATTGCCACGAGTGAAAAGGCTGAAATCACGCCCGTCGATGTTGACGGTGATCTTGGAGGATTCCTGCAGCGGATAGCCCATCATCGCCTGCGGTTCATAGCTGACGTTCTGGCCAGGGCGCTGCGAGATGAGGAAAAAGATATCGCCGTGATCGACATTGGCCGGGGCGGAACTGGTCGGCACGGAGAGAACGTAGCAGACCTTGCCCCCTGCCGAATTGTACGAGTAAGCCCCCCAGGCATCAAACTGCTGGATCCTGGTGGGCGATTGCGCTGCCGCGGAGGCGGTCAATGCAAAAAGCGCCGTCACTGCGGTTGCGATTGTCTTCCCAAACATGGCTTTCCTACCGGTTCGTGGTCCTGTGTCACGCAGTGTGAGTGGTGACATTTCCCGCTTGTTGCGAGGTGATTGGTTCATTTTGACTTAATCCTGGTTACCAAACCGTCAATGAATCCCGAAACGGGGCCGTAATCCCATCTCTTCGTAGCGGCAGCGCGTCCCTTGCTCACCTTTTGTAACAACTCGAATCCGGCAACAGTTTGACCTTGGTGCAATCCGTTGTAGGTGTTGCTATGGTGTCGGCAAGGCGGTCGCTGATCGCCTTGAGCATACGGGGTTGCACGCGGTTAATGTCGAATGAATTGAAAGAGCGGCTGGTCCGGCTCGCCGCGGCGGTTGCCGAAAGGCGGGATGAGACCGCTTTTGCGGAGTTGTTCGACTATTTCGCGCCACGGATCAAATCCTATCTGCAGCGGCTCGGCATGGAGCCGGGACAGGCGGAGGAGTTGACCCAGGAGGTGATGATCGTGCTCTGGCACAAGGCCGGGCTGTTCGATCCGGTCAAATCCTCGCTGTCGACCTGGCTGTTCCGGATCGCGCGCAATCGCCGCATCGATGCGTTCAGGCGCGACAAGTCGGCACTGCTCGATGCGGATGACCCGGCGCTGCAGCCTTCGCAGCCGGAGGCGGCGGATGATATCGTCGAAGCCGAAGAACGCGATGAACGGGTCCGCAGGGCGATGCTCGATCTTCCCGAGGAACAGGCAATCCTGGTCAGGCAGGCCTTCTTCCTCGGCCGCTCGCACAGCCAGATCGCCGAGGACACCGGCCTGCCGCTGGGGACGGTCAAGTCCCGCATCCGGCTGGCGTTTGCGCGGCTTCGCCGAACCCTGGAAGGCGATGGCGGCGACATGACCGTGCATTGACGCGGCCGGCGACGCCCTGCTTTCGGCTGCCGGCCGGGCCCTCAGGCCTTTTTCTTGTCAGTGGCGAGATTGGCGAGCGATTTGCGGGCGGCGATCCGGTGGGCCTCTGTCAGGTTGGCGCGAACCGTGGCGATGGCCAGGGTCAGGACCGCGATATCGTCGGAAAATCCGACCAGCGCCAGGATATCCGGAATGGCATCCATCGGCATGATGAAATAGGCGAGAGCGCCCAGGAGCACGGCCTTGGCCTTGCCCGGCGTCTCGGGGTCGAGCGCGCAATAGTAGGATGCCACCAGATCCTCGGCGAAGGGAACCTGTCCTGCGGCCTTGGCAAAGGTGCGCCAGAACCCGGCGCGGACCGAGGTTTCGTCCGCACCGTTGGTGTCGTTGCCGGCCCTGTGGTCCGGTTCGAGGATTTCGCCGTCAAGGCCGGTCATGTCCTGCCTCCCTTGCCTTGTTCCTGTGTTTCACGGACAAAATATGGTCGTTCACGTGCCGGTCTTCAATGTCAGCTGCCCGTTTTGCCGCCGCCCGTCTTGCCGCCAGTCGTGGCGGCAATCCGGTCCATGGCGACGGCGAGCTCGAAATCGAGGCCGGTCAATCCGCCGGCGTCATGGGTGGTCAGCCTGACGTCGACCGTGCGATAGACGTTTTTCCACTCCGGATGGTGATCGAGCTTCTCGGCCACGAGGGCGGCGCGGGTCATGAAACCGAAGGCTTCGCTGAAATCCGCAAATTTGAAAGTGCGGCTCAAGGCTGTTTCTCCGGCGTCGATGCTCCAGGACGAAACGTCGGCGAGCTTTTCGGCAACGGCTGTGCTATCGAGTTTCTGGCGCGGCATGGCGTTCTCCCGGGTTGGAATGTGACGGAGGGATCCGAGATAGTGGGACAGCTTTATGACGGAATCTAGAGTGCCGGACGGCAGAGAGAAGACGTCGATCTCCGTCCTGTTCGTCTGCATGGGCAATATCTGCCGCTCGCCACTGGCGGAAGGCATCTTCCGCGACGGCCTTGCACGGGCGCAACTGGCGGAGTTGGTGACGGTCGATTCGGCCGGGACCGGCAACTGGCACCAGGGCGAAGCGCCGGATGTCCGCTCCGTGGAAACGGCGGCCAGGCACGGCATCGACATTTCCGGTCAGCGGGCGCGGCAACTCGTCTCGGAAGATTTCGATCTCTTTGACATGATCTTCGCCATGGACCGCTCCAACGAATCCACGATGCGGGCGCGGGCGCCGTCCGCGCGGCATGACCGCATCTTCCTGTTTCTCGACCACACGCTCGGCAGCCGCGCCGATGTGCCCGACCCCTATTACGGCGGCGTCGACGGGTTCGAGGATGTCTATCAGTTGCTGCGCGAGGGCTGCACCGAACTGGTCTCCAGGCTCGGCAGGGAATTGCGCCAGCCCAGCGGATAGGCCTCCTCGACAAGATAGGGGCCGCCACCGACCGAATCGCGTGACGACATCACCACGAAGCGCCCGACATCGAAGGGCATGGTGCGGAAATCGCCGCGTCCGCCGAGATACTTGACCACGTCGCCGACGCGCGCGTTGCGCAGCCGCGCCAGCGTCACGTGCGGGAAAAAGCGGCGCGGGTCCGGCGGCAGGCCATGGCGCTGGCAGATCCGTTCGATTTCGGCCTGCAGCGCCTTGAGCTCGGCCGAGGGCGAAACACCGGCCCAGAT
>JAHJUC010000561.1 GCA_018829385.1 Alphaproteobacteria bacterium | reverse complement strand
TGGCGCCGAGGTCTCCCGGCCAGTCGACCGCATCCTCGGTGAGGCCGAGCGGCTGGCCGAAGCCGGTGTCCGCGAGATCACGCTTCTAGGCCAGAACGTCAATGCCTGGCACGGCAAGGGCGCCGACGGCCGCGAGTGGGGGCTGGGCGAACTGGTGCGCCGGCTGGCCACCATCAAGGGCATCGACCGCATCCGCTACACCACCAGCCATCCGCGCGACATGGATGACGCGCTGATCGCGGCGCACCGCGATCTGCCCGAACTGATGCCGTATCTGCATCTGCCGGTGCAGTCGGGCTCCGACCGGATCCTCAAGGCGATGAACCGGCGCCACACCGCCGCCGAATATGTGAAGCTTGTCGAGCGCATCCGCGCCGCCCGTCCGGACATCGCGCTCTCGGGCGATTTCATCGTCGGCTTTCCCGGCGAAACCGATGCTGATTTCGAAGACACGATGCAGCTGGTCCGCGAGGTCAGATACGCATCCGCCTTCACCTTCAAGTATTCGATCCGGCCCGGCACGCCGGGCGCCGGCATGGAGGACCAGGTCGACGAGGCGGTCAAGACCGAGCGCCTGGCGCGGCTGCAGGACCTCATCAACCAGCAGACCCGCGCATTTGGCCGCGAATGTGTCGGAAAAGTGGTCGATCTGCTCTTGGAGAAACCCGGACGCAACACTGACCAACTCATTGGCCGTTCTCCCTGGCTGCAGCCGGTAATAGTTGATGCAAAGCTGGGGGAAATCGGTGACATTGTTCGGGTGCGAATCACGCAACCCGGCACGACCGGTCTTTTCGCGGAGCTTGTGGAATGACCGCCAAGTGCAATTATGGAGCCAGATCGTTTGACAGCTGAGCACCTGTCCCGGACAGAAGCCGCCAAGCCCGCCTCGGGTGCGTCGGACGCGACCCACCTCGCGCTCACCTTTGAAAACAACCGTCTCGCCAGTGAACTTTTTGGCCAGTTTGACCAGAACCTGGCGCTTATCGAGCAGAAGCTGAAGATCGATGCCCGGGCCCGTGGCAACACGGTCACCCTCAGGGGTGAGGATATTGCCACCAACCAGGCCCGCCGGGCGCTGGATTATCTCTATGACCGGTTGCTCAAGGGCGCCAGCGTCGAGAGTTCCGACGTCGAGGGCGCCATTCGCATGGCGCTCGCTGCGGACGACCAGCTGGTGCTGCCGACGCTTGAACGCAAGGGCAAGATGACGCTGGCGCAGATTTCGACGCGCAAGAAAACCGTGATCGCCCGGACCCCGACCCAGGACGCCTACATGCGCGCCATGGAGCGTTCCGAGCTGGTCTTCGGCGTCGGCCCCGCCGGCACCGGCAAGACCTACCTGGCGGTCGCCCATGCGGCGCAGCTGCTCGAACGCGGTTCCGTCGAGCGCATCATCCTGTCGCGTCCGGCGGTGGAAGCGGGCGAACGGCTGGGTTTCCTGCCCGGCGACATGAAGGAAAAGGTCGATCCCTATCTCAGGCCGCTCTACGACGCGCTTTACGACATGATGCCGGGCGACAAGGTCGAACGCGCCATCACCGCCGGTGTCATCGAGATCGCGCCGCTGGCCTTCATGCGTGGCCGCACCCTTGCCAATGCCGCGGTCATCCTCGATGAGGCGCAGAACACCACGCAGATGCAGATGAAGATGTTTCTCACCCGTCTGGGCGAGAACTCGCGCATGATCATCACCGGCGATCCGAGCCAGGTCGACCTGCCGCGCGGCGTCACCTCCGGCCTGGTCGAGGCGCTGTCCATCCTTGAGGGCGTCGATGGCGTCGTCACCTGCCGCTTCCGCGGCGCCGACGTGGTGCGTCACCCGCTGGTCCAGCGCATTGTCGAGGCCTATGACAAGCGGATCTACCCCAAGGCCGACGGCGACGCATGAGCTTTGACCCGTCAGTCAGCCTGGCGATTGCCGTCGAGGCCGGGGAGTGGGGCGATGTCGAGGCAATCGAGGCCTTGGCTCAGGCCGCGCTTGCGGCGGCGGTGCGCGATCTGGCGGATCGGGAGGGACAGCCCTTTCCGGAAGAACCGCCGGAAGTGTCGCTGGTTCTCGCCGATGATGCGATGATGGCCGCTATCAACAGCCAGTGGCGAAATCAGCCCAAGCCGACCAATGTCCTGTCGTTTCCGGCGTTTCCGCTGGTTCCGGGCGGGCAGCCGGGCCCGATGCTTGGCGACATCATCCTGGCGCGCGAGACGATCGAGCGTGAGGCCGCCGACCTGGGCAAACCGGTCGACGAGCACATCACGCACCTCATCGTGCACGGTTTTCTTCATCTTTTCGGCTACGATCACATCGAAAACAGCGATGCCGAGAAAATGGAAGCGATCGAGACTCGCATTTTGACCTCGCTTGACCTATCTGACCCATACGGCGATACAGAGCCGGTTTGATATTGAAGAGACGATGACAGAGAGCAATGCCCCGGCCCCGACCGGAGACGCGCAAGGCGCTTCGAGCGCTTCATCTACCGAAGAAGCCCCCAGTTATCTTCCCGTGCCTGTGCGCGGGGGAGATTTGGTCGTCCAGCAGGACGAACGCTCTGGAATGGGTCTTTGGCAGCGTCTCATGCGGGCCATGTTTCCGCCCTCCGACCGCGAATCCATCCGCGAGGACCTCAACGACGCGTTGCAGTCCGGCGGTGAACTGCATGAGGCGTTCTCCGCCGACGAACGCGCCATGCTGCACAACATCCTCCGGCTCCGCGAGGTCCGTGTCGAGGACCTGATGGTTCCGCGCGCCGATGTCGAGGCGGTGGATCAGACCACCTCGCTTGGCCGCCTGCTCGAGATCTTCGAGGAATCGGGCCGCTCACGCATGCCGGTCTATGCCGATAATCTCGATGATCCGCGCGGCATGATTCATATCCGCGACCTCCTGGCCTGGATCACGAAGCAGGCGCGCACCAAGCGCAAGTCCACGGCCAAGAATGCCGCCAGCCTTCAAAAGGTCAATTCTCTCAATGCGCTGGAGCTGTCCCGCGTTGACCTGAGCAAGACCCTTCAGGAATCGGGCATCACCCGCAAGGTGCTGTTCGTGCCGGCCTCGATGCTGGCGTCGGACCTGATGCAGCGCATGCAGGCAAGCCGCATCCAGATGGCATTGGTCATTGACGAATATGGCGGCACCGACGGCCTGGTCTCGCTCGAGGACATTGTCGAGATGGTGGTCGGCGACATTGCCGACGAACACGACGACGAAGAGGAAACGCTGATCAGCAAGGCCGGCGAGGACATCTGGGTTGTCGACGCCAAGGCAGAGCTTGAGGACCTGGCCGATGAAATCGGAGCGGATTTCGACATTCGCGAGCAAAGCGAGGAGGTCGATACCATCGGCGGGCTGATCTTCTCCGAACTCGGTCGCGTGCCGGCCCGTGGCGAGGTCGTCCAGGCTCTGCCCGGTTTCGAGTTCCATGTCATGGATGCCGATCCGCGCCGCGTCAAACGCGTGCGCATCATCAGGAAACGTCAGGCGCCGCGCCGTCGCCTGACCCGTGGCGAGACGGCCCCCAGGAAAGACTCCGGCCCCGGTGACGCCAGCGCCGCGTGAGGCGGTAGTGACCTTTGTCGCGGGAACCCGGCTGTACGGTCCTGCCCGGCAAGTGCCCGGATCCGCTGCTGGCCGGACAAAAAAGCCGGCAGTGCCGACGGACATCGGCGCGGTTTTTTGAAAGGATACCGCAACTGATTCGCTTGACCGGAACGCGCCGGGCAGGCCGGATCCCTGTTGGCTGGGAGTAGACCGGATTTGGAACGGATCGCTGAATCCATCATGCTGAGCTGGGGCCTCAAGCGCCTGCTCCTGGCTTTCGCCGCCGGCGCGCTGTCTGTTCTGGCCTTGCCGCCGTTCAATTTCTTTGCCGTTCTGTTTGTCTCCTTTCCGGTTCTGGTCTGGTTGCTCGATGGCGCCAGCGGATCGGCCGAAAGAGGTCTGCTCGGGCGGATGCGGCCTGCCTTTGCCACCGGCTGGTGGTTTGGCTTCGGTTATTTCGTGGCCGGCCTCTGGTGGCTGGGCAATGCGCTGCTGGTCGATGCGAACGGCTTCGCCTGGGCCTTGCCGCTTGCCGTGCTCGGTCTGCCGGCGCTGCTGGCGCTGTTTTATGGCGTTGCCACCTCGCTTGCCTGGCTGCTGTGGTCGGATGGAATCGGCCGTATCGCGGCGCTTGGCGCGGCTTTCGGGCTGATCGAATGGGCCCGCAGCTTTGTCCTGACCGGGTTCCCCTGGAACGCCATCGGCTATGCGGCGATGCCGGCGCCGCTGATGATGCAGTCGGTCGAGCTTGTCGGTATTTTCGGCATGTCAGCCCTGACGGTGTTCGTGTTTTCGGCGCCCGCCCTGATCGGCACGAGGCGCGGCGCGGTAGCCGGTATGGTCTTGGCACTGCTGCTTTTTTCCGCCCATGTCGGCTATGGCTGGTTTGCGCTTCATCGTCTCGACCGCTCCGGTCTGACGCCCGCCGAGGCCGTGATCCGGA
>JAHJUC010000560.1 GCA_018829385.1 Alphaproteobacteria bacterium | reverse complement strand
TTGTTTCCCGGCTTTGCAATCATCGTCACCGTGCTTGGCCTCAACCTGATGGGCGACGGCCTGCGGGATCTGTTCGATCCCAAGCTGAGACGGGGGCGCTGATGACGGTGCTCGCAATCTCCGATCTGAAGGTCGATATCCACGGCAACGCCGTGCTGCACGATATCGACCTGACCCTCGACCCCGGCCGCATCCTCGGCATTGTCGGCGAATCCGGTTCCGGCAAGTCGATGACGGCGCTCTCGGTGATGCAGCTGTTGCCCGGTGGCAGCAACTGGAGCGGGTCGATCCGTGTTGCCGGAGCCGATCTTTCCACCATGGACGAACCGGCGCTCTGCCGGATGCGCGGCCGCGATGTCGGCATGATCTTCCAGGAGCCGATGACGGCGCTCAACCCGGTGCGAACCATCGGCGACCAGGTCGCCGAAACCGTCCGCATCCACACCGGCGCCAGCCGCCGCGAGGCCTATCAGATCGCCCGCGAGATGCTGAACCGTGTTGGTCTCGGTGAGGATCGGTTCCCGCTCGACCGCTTTCCTCATGATCTGTCCGGCGGTCAGCGCCAGCGGGTGGTCATTGCCCAGGCCATCGCGCTCAGGCCCAAGCTGCTGATCGCCGACGAACCGACCACGGCGCTCGATGTCACCACCCAGGCCCAGATTCTCGATCTGCTCAAGCAGCTGGTGCGGGAAGAGGACATGGGGCTGATGCTGATCACCCATGATCTGGCAGTTGTCGCCGGGCTCGCGGATTCCATCGCCATCATGAAGGACGGCGCGGTGGTCGAGGCCGGGCAGACCCGCGAGATCTTCCGGGCGATGCGCCACCCCTACACGCGGGCGCTGTTTACCGCCTCCGCCCATGTGCCGGACCGCGGCCGCAAGCCCGAACCCGGCAAAACACCGGTGCTGGCCGTCGAGAACGTCGTTCGCGACTACCAGCAGCCGCGCCGCAACCTGTTTGTCAAACCGCCCCCGTTCCGTGCCGTCGATCACGTCAGTTTCGAGATCAGCCACGGCGAGAATGTCGGCCTGGTCGGCGAATCCGGTTGCGGCAAGTCGACGCTTGCACGATCGATCCTGGCGCTCGACGGATTGCAGGGTGGCGACATCCGGCTCAACGGCCATGTCTTTTCCAGCGCCGGCGACGGACCCCATCCGGAGCTTCGCGCCCGGATGCAGGTGGTGTTTCAGGATCCCTATGGCTCCTTCAATCCGCGCCACCGGGTGCGAAGGCTCGTTACGGAACCGTTCCATCTGGTGAAATCGCCACCGCGCGGTGCCGAGCTGGAGCGCCGGATCGACCGGGCGTTGACCGAGGTGGGCCTGTCTTCGAGCGACGCCGACAAGTACATCCACGAGTTTTCCGGCGGTCAGCGCCAGCGCATCGCCATCGCCCGGGCGCTGATCATCGAGCCGGCGCTGATCGTGCTCGACGAGGCGGTCTCGGCGCTTGATGTCTCGATCCGCGCCCAGATCCTCGATCTGCTGGCCGGCTTGTCGGACCGGCTGGACCTGTCCTATCTGTTCATCTCGCATGATCTGTCCGTTGTTCGCGCCATCACCGACCGGGTTCTGGTGATGAAGGACGGCAGGATCGTCGAGCAGGGCGAAACCGAAACCGTGTTTCGCAATCCGCAGCATCCCTATACGCAGAAACTGGTGGCGGCGACGCCATCGCTGGAAGCGGCGCTTGCCGCACCGGCAAGCTGAGCATGAAGAAAGGACCAGCCGTGAGCGAGCTTCTCGACGCCGGATTTGACACCAGCCAGTGCCTGATTGGCGGCCGATGGATCGGCGCCGGCGGTGGCAAGACATTGCCGGTCGAAGATCCCTCGACCGGCCACGAGATCGGCCGCATCGCCCGTGGCGGCAAGGCCGAGATCGAGGCCGCGGTGGACGCCGCGCAATCGGCGATGTCCGGTGATTGGGGCCGCATGCCCGCCGCCGAGCGCGGCCGCCTGCTGGCGAAGATCGGGCGCGCGGTGGAAGAAAACGTCGAGTGGCTGGCCAAGCTCGAAGCCCATGATGTCGGCAAGCCGCTGACCCAGGCCCGCGCCGATGCCCGGGCGCTCGCGCGCTATCTGGAGTTCTACGGCGGCGCCGCCGACAAGATCCATGGCGAGACCATCCCCTACCTCAATGATTACACGGTCTACACCCTGCGCGAGCCGCACGGCGTCACCGGCCATATCATCCCGTGGAACTACCCGATGCAGATTCTCGGCCGCTCGGTCGGCGCTGCCCTGACGATGGGCAATGCCGCGGTTCTCAAACCCGCTGAGGAAGCGTCGCTGACGGCTCTGGCCTTTGCCCGCATCGCCATGGAGTGCGGCCTGCCCGCCGGCGCGCTCAACGTGGTGCCGGGTCTTGGCGAGGAAGCGGGAGCCGCCCTCTGCTCGCACCCCGGCGTCAATCACATCTCGTTCACCGGTTCGCTCGAGACCGGCCGCAAGATCCAGCAGGCTGCGGCGCAGAATGTGATCCCGGTGACGCTGGAACTGGGCGGGAAATCCCCGCAGATCGTCTTTGCCGACGCCGATCTCGAGCGCGCCCTGCCGTTCCTGGTCAATGCCGGCATCCAGAACGCCGGCCAGACCTGTTCCGCCTCGTCGCGCATTCTCGTCGAGGCATCGCTGCACAAGGATCTGGTCCGGTTGATGAGCGAGCGCTACAAGGCGCTGACCGTCGGCGCGGCGATCGAGGACCAGTCGGTCGGCCCGCTGATCTCGGCGCGGCAGAAGAACATCGTGCAAGGCTTTTTGGCCGAGGCCGACGAGGACGGGCTGGCGCCGGTGGCTGAGGGCCAGATGCCGAAATCGGCCCCGATGGGCGGCCATTACGTGCGCCCGACACTCTACGGCGACGTCGATCCCGGCCATGCGCTGGCCCGCGACGAGATCTTCGGCCCGGTGCAGGTGATCATCCCGTTCCGAGACGAGGAAGAGGCGGTGGCCATCGCCAACGGCACCGATTACGGCCTGGTGGCCGGGGTCTGGACCCGGGACGGCGGCCGCCAGATGCGGCTGGCGCGCGAAATCCGCTCCGGCCAGGTCTTCGTCAACAATTACGGCGCCGGCGGCGGCGTTGAACTGCCTTTCGGCGGCGTCGGTAAATCCGGCCATGGCCGCGAAAAGGGTTTTGAGGCGCTTTACGGCTTCTCGGCGTTGAAGACCGTCGCCGTCTGGCACGGCCGCTAAATTTCTGGATGAGGACGAGATGATGAGACTTGAAGGCAAGACAGCGCTGGTGACCGGCGGCGCATCCGGATTTGGCGCCGGCATCGTCCGCAAATTCCTGGCCGAGGGCGCGCGCGTCGCCATCGCCGACATCAATGCCGAGGCGGCAAACGACTTCGCGGCCGGGCTTGGCGACCAGGCCTTTGCCGTGGCCGTGGATGTCTCCCGCAATGACAGCGTCGCGGCGATGGCTAAAACCGTTCTCGATCGCTTCGGCGGCCTCGACATTCTCGTCAACAATGCCGGCATCACCCATCTGCCGGCGGCGATGGAAGACATCAGCGAAGAGGATTTCGACCGCGTTCTTGCCGTCAACACCAAGTCCGTCTACCTGACGGCCCGCCACTTCGTTCCGGTCATGAAACAAAAAGGTGCGGGCGCTATTCTCAACGTCGCCTCCACCGCCGGCGTCAGCCCGCGGCCGCGGCTGAGCTGGTACAATTCCTCCAAGGGCTGGATGATCACCGCGACCAAATCGATGGCTGTCGAACTGGCGCCGTCAGGCGTGCGCGTCAACGCCATCAACCCGGTGGCGGGCGAAACGCCGCTGCTCAAGTCCTTCATGGGCGAGGACACGCCGGAAATCCGCGCCAAATTCCTCTCGACCATTCCGCTCGGCCGGTTTTCCACGCCCGAGGACATGGGCAATGCCGCCTGTTTTCTCTGTTCCGATGAAGCCGCAATGATCACCGGCGTCACCATGGAAGTCGACGGCGGCCGCTGCATCTGAGGCCGCCTGGAAGGTGAATCGCTTGCTAAGCGGTATCTGACCGGCTAGCAGAGGACCAACACACAGCACCGCGCGCCCCGGAGGGTGCGCTTGTCGGCTGTGGACCTTTGCAATCATGCATGTGCGTTGGCGTTCAAATGTCTCCATCTGGACGCGCCGTGCATTGGGAGATCAGACCATGCGCTTAGGCGGACGCCTGCAAGCAGCCATCGAAGTCCTGACCGAGATCGACGCAAGGCACCGGCCGGTGCCCGATGCGCTGAAGGACTGGGGCCTGTCGCATCGGTTCGCCGGCTCCGGCGACCGCGCGGCCATCTCCAACCTGGTGCACGACGCGCTCAGGATGAAGCTGTCGCACGGGTTCATCATGGGTGGCGACACGCCCGCCGACCTCGCGATTGCCACGCTCCTGCGCCAATGGCGGATCAGCCCGGAAGAGCTGGCAGGCACGCTCGACGGGGATCGTTTCGCCCCCGAAATTCCATCGACGGAAAAACTCGCCGATTGCCTGGCACGCGACCTGTCGCAGGCCGAACCGCATGTACGCGCCGACATCCCCGAGTGGCTCGTAGGATCGTTCGAACGGGCCTTTGGCAGCGACTGGGAAGCGGAAGCGCGAGCCATGACCGCCCGCCCGCCGCTAGATCTCAGGGTCAACACGCTTGCAACCAATCGTGACGATGTGCTGGAAGCCTTCGCAGAGCAGGGTGCCCGTCCGACCCGGCTGGCGCCCAACGGCATCCGGATCGAAGCCGGCGAAGGGCCGCAGCGCCAGATCGCCGCCACAAGCGAGGTCAGCTTCGCCCGCGGCTGGTTCGAAATCCAGGACGAGGGCTCGCAACTGGCGGCTCACCTTGCGGGCGCCGCCCCCGGCGACAAAGTGCTCGATTACTGCGCCGGTGGCGGCGGCAAGTCGCTGGCCTTCGCGGCGATGATGAACAACGAAGGCAGCATCAATGCCTTCGATGCCGACCGGCGCAGGCTTGCGCCGATGGTCGAGCGCATCCGCCGCGCCGGCGCCGAAATCATCTACATCAAGGAACGGGCCGCCAACCTCGCCGGTCTTGAAGGCCGCATGGACCTTGTATTGATCGATGCGCCCTGTACCGGAACCGGCACCTGGCGCCGCCGCCCGGATGCGAAATGGCGGATTTCGGAGAAGAATATCGCCGATCGTGTCGCAGATCAGGACAAGGTGCTCGATGACGCGGTCAATTATGTCCGCCCCGGCGGGGAACTGGCCTATGTCACCTGTTCGCTGCTGCCGGAAGAAAACACTGACCGGGTGAAAGCCTTCCTGCAGCGTCATCCGGAATTTGAAACCATCAGCCTCAAGCAGCGTTGGGCCTCCGTTGTGGCCGATACGGATGCGTCGGTACCCTACGCGGACCAGAACCTGGGGCTGGTGCTGTCGCCGCGGCGCACCGGCACCGACGGCTTCTACTTCGCCGGCTTCCGCCGCAAGATGGGGTGAGAGGTCAACCGGAATAGGAGCGGGTGACGCGATGACAAGGGTGAAATCATGACCAAGAAGCATGCGTTGGCGCTGATCCTGTTTGTCGTTCTGACCGTCGCCGCCGGCAATCTGGTCGGCTACCTGTCAATTCCCGGTGAATGGTATGCGGGGTTACGGAAGCCCTGGTTCAATCCACCCAACTGGATTTTCGGACCGGTCTGGACGCTGCTCTATGTGCTCATCGGCATTGCTGGCGCGCGGGTGTTCATCCGCGAGAGCGGCAACACATTGCCGAAACTCTGGTTCCTGCAGCTAGCGCTGAACCTCGCCTGGTCGCCGGCCTTCTTTCTCATGCAGCGACCGGATCTCTCACTCGTCGTCCTGATCGCCATGCTGGTGACGATCCTCATGTTCATTGCATTCGCCTGGAACCGCGATCGCCCGTCCGCTTTGCTGTTCCTGCCCTATGCGGCCTGGGTGAGCTTTGCCGGCTGCCTCAACGGCGCCATCTGGTGGCTGAACTAGCTGCAGAGCCGGGTATCGAAATTTC
>JAHJUC010000559.1 GCA_018829385.1 Alphaproteobacteria bacterium | reverse complement strand
GGCTCCGACGCCTGAACCCGCCTCAAAATGGCCATGGGGCGGATTTAGCCTCTTTACCACGTCGACAATCGGGTGCTGCCGCATTGTCGCCATCAATGGCGGTCTGTGGTAAGGAGTTGTTAACCAATTCCCGGCCCCCATTTTCGCGTGGACCCATGCCATGACCGACCGACCCAAGAACCATTCCAACGACCGCCGCCTTTCGGATATCGTGCGCGACGTCAAGATCGCCGCCGCCGACCGCACCGATGTGGTGGTCGACATGCGCGACGCCGACCGCGCCCGGCTGGAACTGCTGGCCGAGGAAATCAGGCCGGTGCTGGCCGATATCGACCCGGCCGACGACCGGTTCGACTTCGGCCTTTCCAAGGGGCTGCAGCCGCGGCTGTGGATCGATGCGGTGGCGCATGTGCACATGGGCCATGACCGCCGGGTGTTCCGCTTTGTCCGCGACACGCGGCTTGGCCGGGTGGTCATGTCGGACACCAGCGACATGGCGGCGACGGCGGATGCTGTCAGCCGCTACATCGCCGAACGGGTGATCGAGCGGGAACGGATCCTGGCCGGAGATTTCGAGGAACTGAAAGCCGGTGCGGCGCGGCAGACGATGGCCGGTGAAACCGGCGCCGATGCTCCTACCATGCCCCGGACAGAAACCCTGGCCGCGGCCCAGCCGGAGACCAGGCCTGCGGCGCAGGTCAGCGAACCGGCCCGGCAACCGGTCATGACTGACCAGACCAGGGCGACCGATGTTCAGCCCGCCGGGCCGTCCGCACCGGCGCGCAGCGGCGGCGCGGGACTGGTGCTTGGCGCGTCCTGGTTCATTCTCGGCTGTGTGGCGGGCGCCGCCGCGCTGGTTCTGGCCTTCTGGGACCGGATTTCGGCGATGATCGGCTGAAGCCGGTCGGTGCAGCCTGATCAGCCGAGGCGTTCTTCCAGAGCGATCACAGCCGCCGGATTCTCCGCAAAATCGGGGCCATCGGCGTTCAGTCGCATGCGGCGATGGATCGTTTTCCAGTCGCCCGGCCCGCCGTCGATCTCGAAAATGTTGAAGCCTGCCAGCGGCTTGCGTCCGCCCGGTCCCTGGCTTGCCGAGGCAATTCCCACCACCGGAACCATGCCGTCGCGGCCCTTGAGGTGATGCAGCGTGTCGAGATGGGTGTGGCCGTGCAGCACAAGCTCGGCGCCGTGCTGTTTCAGCATTTTGGCAAAGCGGGAAATGCCGCGCATCCGCTTGTGGGCGGGGGCCGCGCCGCGAACCGGCGGGTGATGGATCAGCACGACCCGGTACAGCCCGTCCTCGCGGGCCTGGTCTAGCAGCCGTCCCCCCGCGCGAGCCTGCTTGCGGCTGAAATCGCCGGTGGCCATGAACGGCAGCGTGGCATTGGCCGTCGACAATCCGATCAGAGCAACCGGGCCGCGGCGGCGGTAGCTTGGAAACAGCGCGCCATCGGGCGCCGGGGTGTCGGATTGCAGCCATGGCCGCCATGCGGCCTTGGCCCGCGCCAGCGCGCCGGGCACATAGGCGTCGTGATTGCCGGGCACCAGCGTGGTCTTGAGCGGATCGAAATGGGTCTCGAGCCAGAGCCGGGCGACCTCGATTTCCGTCCGGGTCGCCAGGTTGACCAGATCGCCGGTGATCGCCACGTGGTCGGGCGCAGCCTCGCGCAAGCCGGTCAGCACATTCTCCAGCGTATTGCCGAAAAGATGCTTGCGGCGATTGCGATGCCAGTTCAGATAGCCGGTGATCCGCTTGGAGGTGAGTTCGGCCAGTGTCACGCGCGGCAGGGGGCCGAGATGGATGTCGGAAATATGAGCAAGCCGGAACATGATGTGAGCAATAACGATCCTGCCGGAACGCCGCAAGCAGTGGCTGAGGCCGAAGCGCGTCCGCCGGAAATGCGCAACTGGCGGGCGCGGGTGGTCACACGGGTGGTGCACACCTGGTTCGCGCTCGCCCGCGGTATGACGCTGGGCGTCCGCGCCGCGGTTTTCGACGAGGCGGGCCGCGTGTTCCTGGTGCGCCATTCCTACGTGCCGGGCTGGCACATGCCGGGCGGCGGGGTCGAGCGCGGGGAAACGCTCTACGACGCGTTGACCAAGGAACTCCGCGAGGAAGGCAATCTCGAGATCACCGGAGACGCGGAGCTGTTCGCGGTCTACTTCAACAAGGGCACCAGCCGCCGGGATCACGTTGCCTTCTATCGCTGCACGGTCCGCCAGGCGGCGCCCAAACGGGCGGACAGGGAGATCGTCGAAGCCGCCTTCTTCCCGGTCGATGCGTTGCCCGACGGGGTGACGCCCGCAACAAGGCGGCGGCTCGAGGAGCTTGCCGGCCGGATGCCGGTCAGCGAGACCTGGTGAACCAGCCGGAAGCCTGCAAGCGGCCATTCCGTCTGAGCAGATGTGCCTGTGCGGCGAAGGCTGCTGACAGAAACTGACATCAGTTTTCACTACCGCACTTGAACGACGGCCGGGAGCGCTTAACTCTGGGCGGTTGCGAAACCAGCCTTTTCTTTCCGCCGCCAGTTTCTCTGCCGGTTCCTTTCCTTCCTTTTCGAGACGAAGATCATGGCAGCCATTCTTTCGGTTCAGAACCTATCCAAGCAATATGACGGCGGCTTCCAGGCGCTCAAGAATGTCAATCTCGACATCGACGAGGGCGAGATCCTGGCGCTGCTCGGGCCCAACGGCGCGGGCAAGACCACGCTGATCTCGATCATCTGCGGCCTGGTCAATCCGAGTTCCGGGACCGCCAAGGTCGGCGGTTTCGACGTGGTGGGCGACTACCGCCAGGCTCGCTCGCTGATCGGACTGGTGCCGCAGGAGATCGCGCTCGAGCCGTTCCAGACGGTGATGGACGCGCTGCGCTTCACCCGCGGCCTGTTCGGCAAGCGCAACGACCCGGCGCTGTTGCAGTCGATTCTCGAAAAACTGTCGCTGTGGGACAAGAAGGACGCCAAGACGATGGAGCTTTCTGGCGGGATGAAGCGCCGGGTGCTGATCGCCAAGGCGCTGTGCCACGAGCCGCGGGTGCTGTTCCTCGACGAGCCGACGGCCGGCGTCGACGTGGAGTTGCGCAAGGAGATGTGGGATGTCGTCCGCCAGCTCAAGCAGGACGGCGTGACCATCATCCTGACCACCCATTACATCGAGGAAGCCGAGGCGATCGCCGACCGGGTGGGAGTCATCCGCAGTGGTGAACTGCTGCTGGTGGAAGAGAAGGAAACGCTGATGCAGCGGATGGGCCAAAGGCAGTTGCGGATCGAATTGATGCAGCCGCTCGATGGAATTCCCGAAGCGCTGAGCCATTACGATCTCGACTATTCCGCCGACAGCCAGACACTGGTCTATTCCTACGAGGCCAATGGCGAGCGCACCGGCATCGCGTCGCTGTTTGCGGATCTGAGCAAGGCCGGGATCATCCTGCGGGACATCGAAACGAAACAGAGCTCGCTCGAAGACATCTTCGTCGGCCTGGTGGAGGACAAGGCATGAATTTCCAGGCGGTCAGATCGATCTATTCGTTCGAAATGGCGCGGTTCTTCCGCACCCTGTCGCAGAGCCTGATTTCGCCGGTGCTGTCGACCTCGCTATATTTCATCGTCTTCGGCGCCGCGATCGGCTCACGCATCGAGGAGATCGACGGCGTCAGCTACGGGGCCTTCATCGTGCCGGGGCTGATCATGCTTTCGGTGCTGACCCAGAGCATTTCCAACGCCTCGTTCGGGATCTATTTTCCGAAGTTCCTCGGTTCGATCTACGAGCTGCATACCGCGCCGGTGTCGTTCATCGAGATCGTGCTCGGCTATGTCGGGGCGGCGGCGACCAAGTCGGCGCTGATCGGGCTGGTGATCCTGGCGACGGCGGAATTCTTCGTCGATTTC
>JAHJUC010000077.1 GCA_018829385.1 Alphaproteobacteria bacterium | reverse complement strand
TCCGATTGATGTTGGAAAACGCACAATGCTCGGATATTGAAGCGACATGTTATTCTGGGTAATCGCCGCTGTCATGACCGCCATTGCAACCCTGGCCCTGCTGGGGCCGGTGCTGCGCGCTCGCACGGAGGCGCCGGACGTCCCCGAATTGCATGATGTCGAGGTCTATCGCGACCAGTTGACCGAGGTCGACCGCGACCTGGCAGACGGCCTTATGGACCCGGTGCAGGCCGAAGTGGCGAAGACGGAAATTTCTCGGCGACTGCTGGCGGCCGCGCGCAAGGGCGAAGCGGCGGATGCCGAAGGCAAACTCTCGCAAAATGGTGGTTTGCGCCGTGCGGCGGCGATCCTGGTCGCGCTTTTCATGCCGGTCGCGGCGCTGACAGCCTATCTCGAACTGGGCAGCCCGAACTTGCCGCAACTACCGCTTTCGGTGCGGCTGCAGGCGGATCCGCAGACCAATGACATTGCCATGCTGATCGCCCGGGCGGAGCAGCATCTGGCGGACAATCCCGAGGACGGGCGCGGTTGGGACGTGCTGGGTCCGATCTATCTGCGGACCGGGCGCTACGAGGAATCCGCGGCAGCCTTCAAGAAGGCGATTTCCATTCTGGGCCCGTCGCCGACGCGGCTGGCAAGCCTTGGCGAGGCCCTGTTCTCCGCCGCGGGCGGGATCGTCACCGAGGAAGCCAGCCTGGCGTTCCAGACCGCCCGCGAACTTGATTCGACCGATCCGAGGCCGCAATTCTTCCTCGCCGTGGCGCTGGCCCAGGCCGGCAAGACCACCGAAGCGCGCGCCGCCTTCTCCGGCATGCTGGAAACCGCGCCGCCCGATGCGCCATGGATCCCGGCGGTCGAAAGCCAGCTTGCCGCCCTGCAACAGCCCGGGCAAACGGCGCCAGTGTCCGGCGCCGGCTCCGCAGCCCCGGGCAATCCCACCGCAGCCGACATCGCCGCGGCCCAGAACATGAGCCCGGAAGACCGGCAGGCGATGATCGCGTCGATGATCGACGGACTGGAAGCCAAGCTTGCCGACAATCCGGACAATGTCGCCGGATGGCTGAGGCTCGTGCGCTCGCATGTGGTGACCGGAAGCCCCGACAAGGCGCAGGCCGCGCTTGATCGCGCCTTCGCGGTGTTTGCGCCCTCGGGTCCGGAAAGCCAGCAACTGGGCGCGCTAGCAAATGAGCTCGGCCTGACCGTCACGTCGACGCTTGGCGGTGTCCCGATGACGCCTGCCGTTCCCGCCGAGCAGGCGCCGGCCGTCGAGCCGTCGGCATCAGCCAAGACACCGTTCATCCTGCCGGCCACCGGCGCCGGTTCCGCCGCCCTGCAGGCTCCGGGCGACGCCGCTGCTCCTGCCGCGGCGCCGGGCGGGCCGACGCAGGCGGATGTCGCCGCGGCCGCAGAGATGTCCGTCGAAGACCGGGCGGCGATGATCCGCACCATGGTCGAATCGCTCGACGCGAAACTGACCGAAAGCCCCGACAATCTCGAGGGCTGGCAGCGCCTTGTCCGCTCCTACGCGGTGCTGGGTGACCGCACGGCAGCGGAAACGGCCCTTGAACGGGCCAGCGTAACATTTCCCGGCGACAGCGAGGGCGGCCGTGTGCTGGCCGACCTTGCCGTTCAGCTCGGCCTGGAACCTGTGTTGGAGGGCCAATGACCCGCAAGCAAAAACGATTGTCCATCATCGCCGCAGGCGCGGTCTTTCTTGCCGCGTCAGCGGCCCTGGTCACTTCCGCGCTGCGCGAGCAGATCGTGTTCTTCAATTCGCCCACCGACGTGCTGGCCCAGCCGCTGGCGCCCGGCACCCGTGTGCGGCTCGGCGGCCTGGTCGAGGAGGGGACCGTCCAGCGCGGCGAGAACTCGTCGGTGACATTCCAGGTCACCGACACCAATGCCTCGGTCAAGGTGCGCTATGTCGGCATTCTGCCCGACCTGTTCCGCGAGGGGCAGGGCGTGGTCACCGAAGGCACGTTCTCACCGGAAGAAGGCACCTTCCTTGCCGATACGGTTCTCGCCAAGCATGATGAGAACTACATGCCCAAGGAAGTCGCCGATGCGCTGAAGGCGCAGGGCGTCTGGCAGGAAGGCGATCCCACGCCCGGCGTCGGGACGCAAACGCAATAGGCCTGCCTGGAACGGATGCCCTCTCGGCACCGGCACCGGCACTGGAGGAGATGACGCCATGATCACTGAAATCGGCCATTTCGCCCTGATCCTCGCGCTGGCGACCGCAGTCGTCCAGTCGGTGGTGCCGTTGATCGGCGCACGCCGCCGTGACGCGGGGCTGATGGCGGTCGGCCCGATGGCGGCGCTGACCTCGCTGATGCTGGTGGCGATCTCGTTCTTCGCGCTTACCCATGCCTACGTGGTGTCCGATTTCTCGGTCCAGAACGTTTTCGAGAACTCGCATTCCTTGAAGCCGATGCTCTACAAGGTCACCGGCGTCTGGGGCAATCACGAAGGCTCGATGCTGCTGTGGGTGCTGATCCTGGTGCTGTTTTCGGCCCTGGTGGCGCTGTTCGGGCGCAACCTGCCCGACACGCTGAAGGCAAACGTGCTCTCGGTCCAGGCCTGGGTCACCGTGGCGTTTCTGCTCTTTGTCGTACTCACCTCCAATCCGTTCATCAGGCTTGATCCGGCGCCGCTGGAAGGCAATGACCTCAACCCGATCCTGCAGGACATCGGCCTGGCGATCCATCCGCCGCTGCTCTATCTCGGCTATGTCGGGTTCTCGATCTCGTTCGCCTTTGCCATCGCCGCGCTGATCGAGGGCCGGATCGACGCGGCCTGGGCCCGCTGGGTGCGGCCCTGGACATTGACCGCCTGGATCTTCCTCACCGCCGGGATCTCGATGGGCAGCTACTGGGCCTATTACGAGCTCGGCTGGGGCGGCTGGTGGTTCTGGGATCCGGTCGAGAACGCCTCCTTCATGCCCTGGCTGGTCGGCACCGCGCTGCTGCACTCGGCGCTGGTGATGGAAAAGCGCGAGGCGCTGAAGATCTGGACGGTGCTGCTGGCGATCCTGACGTTTTCGTTTTCGCTGCTCGGTACCTTCCTGGTGCGCTCCGGCGTCCTGACATCGGTGCATGCCTTTGCCACCGACCCGGCGCGCGGCGTGTTCATCCTGGGGATCCTGGTGGTCTTCATCGGCGGCGCGCTGGCGCTGTTCGGCCTGCGCGCAGGCACCTTGAAGGCCGGCGGCATGTTCGCGCCGATTTCGCGCGAGGGTTCGCTGGTTCTCAACAATTTGTTCCTGACCACAGCGGCGGCCACGGTTCTGGTCGGCACGCTCTATCCGCTACTGCTCGAAGCCGTCACCGGCACCAAGATTTCCGTCGGTCCTCCGTTCTTCAACCTGACCTTCGGCCCGCTGATGGTGCCGTTGCTGCTGGCCGTTCCGTTCGGGCCGCTGCTGGCCTGGAAGCGGGGCGACCTGGCGGGCGCCGCCCACCGGCTGTATTTCGCCGTCGGCATATCGCTGCTGGTCGGCCTTGGCGTGGTGTTCCTTGAGACCGGCGCACCGGTTCTGGCGGGACTTGGCATTGCGCTGGGCGTGTTCCTGATCCTCGGCGCGCTGACCGACCTGGCCTTGCGCGCCGGCATAGGCCGCGTGGGCGCCGGCGTCGCCTTTGCACGCCTGATCGGCCTGCCGAGGTCGGCCTTCGGCTCGGCGCTGGGGCACATGGGTCTTGGCGTCACCGTGATCGGCGTCGTCGCGGCCAGCGTGTTTTCGACCGAAACCGTCATTGCCATGAAGCCCGGAGATACGGCCAGTGCTGGCGGCTATGAGCTGCGCTTCGACGGCATTCGCAACTACAACGGCCCGAACTATACCTCCCAGTCCGGCGAATTCACCGTATCGCGCGGCGGCGTCGAAGTGGCGAACGTCGCCTCGGCCAAGCGCTTCTACCAGGCGCGCGGGATGCCGACCACGGAAGCCGGAATTCTCACCTTCGGAGCCAGCCAGCTCTACATCGCGCTCGGCGATCCGGAGGCCAATGGCGGCCTGGTGGTGCGGATCTGGTGGAAATCCTGGGTCACCTTCATCTGGTACGGCACGGTCGTCATGGTGCTCGGCGGCATCCTGTCGCTGTCCGACCGGCGCCTGCGCATCGGCGCACCCAACCGGGCCCGCGCCAAAAAGTCCTCGGAGGCTGCGGCGTGATGATGTTGCGTCGGGCGCTGGGCGCTTTCGTGCTGATGCTGGGCCTGATCGGCCCGGCTGCTGCGGTCAACCCGGACGAGGTGCTGGACGATCCGGCGCTCGAGGCGAGGGCGCGCACCCTGTCGCTCGAATTCCGGTGCCTGGTCTGCCAGAACCAGTCGATCGACGATTCCAATGCCGAGCTCGCGCGCGATCTGCGGCTCCTGGTGCGCGAGCGGCTGGTGGCCGGCGACAGTGATCAGGACGTGATAGAGTATGTCGTCTCGCGCTATGGTGAGTTCGTGCTGCTCAAGCCGCGCTTCTCGGTGCAGACGCTGCTGCTGTGGGGCGCTCCGATCGCGATCTTTCTTGTCGGGGCGGGCGTCATGCTGATCAACAGCCGTGGCCGCGACAAGTCGGTCGCTGCCGCCGGTGGCAGCAAGCTCTCGGACGCCGAACAGGCCGAGCTCGCGAAACTGTTGAAAGACCGTGATCGCCAGGCCTGATATGACGGCTCCGATCATCTTGAAAGGGGCACCACATGACGGCACACACGATCAAGGCGGAATTCGAGGGCCATTCCGGTGCAAAACTGGCCGCACGGCTTGACCTGCCGGCCGGCGCGATCCGTGCCTGGGCGCTGTTTGCCCATTGCTTCACCTGCTCCAAGGATAGCCTCGCGGCGAGACGTATCTCGGGCGAACTGGCCCGCGCCGGCATTGCCGTCATGCGCTTCGATTTCACCGGGCTCGGCTCTAGTGACGGCGAGTTCGCCTCGACCAACTTCTCCTCCAATCTCGCCGATCTGCGTGCCGCAGCCGACTGGCTGGCCGCCCATTACGACGCGCCGGAGATCCTGGTCGGCCATTCGCTCGGCGGCGCCGCGGTGCTGGCGATTGCCGGCGAACTCGCCTCGGTCAAGGCCGTCGCCACCCTGGGCGCGCCCGCTGAAGCCCACCATGTGATCGAGAATTTCGGCGCCCAGGTCGACGAGATCCACGCCGAGGGCGAGGCCGAGGTCAGTCTCGGCGGCCGGACTTTCACCATCCAGAAGCAGTTTGTCGAAGATTTGAGCGCCACCAGTCTGGCCGACCGCATCGGCCACATGAAGAAGGCGCTGCTGATCCTGCATGCGCCGCGCGACGAGGTGGTTGGCATCGACAACGCCGCGGCGATCTTCACCGCCGCGAAACATCCCAAGAGTTTCGTCTCGCTCGATGGCGCCGATCACCTGCTGACCGATCCGGCGGACGCGAATTATGTCGCCGGCGTCATTGCCTCCTGGGTGGCGCGCTACCTGCCGGCTGAAGCGCCGCGGCGAGAGGACGAGCCGGTCGAGGATGTGGTGGTCGGCGAAACCGGGCAGGGACGTTTCCAGGTCTCGGTGCAGGCCGGGCCGCACCGCTTTCTTGCCGACGAGCCCGCCGATGTCGGCGGCGCCGACACCGGACCGTCGCCCTATGATCTGATGTCGGCGGCGCTCGGCGCCTGCACCGCCATGACCTTGCGCATGTATGTGCGGCTGAAGAAGCTCGATCTCGGCCTGGTGACGGTCGCCGTCCGGCACAACAAGGTGCATGCGGCCGACTGCCTGGAATGCACCGAT
>JAHJUC010000558.1 GCA_018829385.1 Alphaproteobacteria bacterium | reverse complement strand
TGCGGCTGCACCAGGAACTGCCCTACGCATCGCATGTCGAGACCGAACGCTGGGAAGAGAAGAAGGACGGCTCGGTGCGCATCGAGCAGGTGATCTATGTCGAGCGCGAGAGCCAGAAGAAGATCGTGCTCGGCCACAAGGGCGAGACAATCAAGGCGATCGGCCAGGCGTCGCGCAAGGAGATCGCCGAGATCCTCGAGCAGAAGGTGCACCTGTTCCTGTTCGTCAAGGTTCGTGAGAACTGGGGCAACGATCCCGAGCGCTACCGCGAGATGGGACTTGAATTTCCGCACTGAGCGGGCAAAGTCACGCGATGGAATGGCGAGACGAGGGAATCATCCTGGGCCTGCGCAAGCATGGCGAAACCTCGGTTATCGCCGAGGTGATGACCAAGGCGCATGGCCGGCATCTGGGCATCGTCCGCGGCGGCCGCTCCAAGCGCCATCAACCCGTGCTGCAGCCGGGCAATTCGGTGGAACTGGTCTGGCGCGCCCGGCTCGACGAGCATCTGGGCCAATACCAGGTCGAGCTCCTGAACGCGCGCGCCGGACGGCTGATGGAAAGCGCCATCGGCGTGCACGGCGTGCAGGCGATGGCGGCGCTGTTGCGGCTGCTTCCCGAACGCGATTCCCATCCGCGGCTGCACGATGCCTTCGCCATCATTCTCGACAGCCTGGACACGCCGGAAGAAGCCGGTGCGCTCTATGTCCGATTCGAACTTGCCGTGCTCGAGGACTTGGGTTTCGGCCTCG
Organism: Alphaproteobacteria bacterium; assembly: GCA_018829385.1. Lineage (GTDB taxonomy): Bacteria > Pseudomonadota > Alphaproteobacteria > Rhizobiales > Rhizobiaceae > Hoeflea. Next base: position 8,386 of record JAHJUC010000558.1, on the reverse strand, counting down.
ACCTGAGCACCTGCGCGGCGACCGGCGCGCGCACCGATCTTGTCTATGTGTCGCCGAAGTCGGGCCGGGCGGTGTCTGCCGAAGCCGGCCGCCCCTGGGCTGACCGGATGCTGGCGCTGCCCGCCTTCCTGCCCGATCGCACGCAAGCCTGCACCACCCGGGAGATGCTGGCCCAGGCGTTCAGGCTGACCGGCTATTTTCTCGGCCGGCACGTGTTCGAGCCGCGCGGCGTCGAACCGCCGATCAGCCGCGAGAGCTTTTGCGCGGCCGCCTTGCGGGCAATGCCGCAAGAGGCTCCCGTTTCCCCCTCACTTCAGGAACCGATTTCATGATGGATGAGACCAACCAGCGCGCCAACGGCCAGTTCACCGGCGTCGTCCCGCTCGAAGTGGTGGCCAAGGAAGGCGGCCTGTCGGTGATGCGGGGCATTCTCGAAGGCCGACTGCCGGGCGCCGCCATGGCCAAGACGCTCAATTTCTGGCTGACCACGGTCGAAGAGGGGCTGATCGTCTTCACCGGCACGCCGAACGTCGACCATCTCAACCCGCTCGGCACGATTCACGGCGGCTGGGCGGCAACGGTCATGGATTCCTCGCTTGCCTGCGCCGTGATGACGACGCTCAAACCCGGCGAGGGCTACACGACGGTGGAGTTCAAGCTCAACCTGACCCGGCCGATCCTGCCCGACATGGGCGAACTGGCGTGCGAGGGCCGCATCCTGCACCGTGGCAAGACGATTGCCACCTCCGAGGCCTATCTCAGGGACAGTTCCGGCAAGCTGCTGGCGCATGGCACGGAAACCTGCGCCATCTTCCCGATCGACAAGCTGATGCGCTGAGGGGTTTCCCAGACCTCACGGCAAAAATCCCAAAAGTGTTTCGCCGCCCGGTCACAGAAGTGTAAACTTCGTGTCACACCGCCTCGCTATGGATTTGGAACCATTCCAAACAGGGGAGTCTTCCATGGAAAACGTGAACGTCAATGAACTGTCGGCAGACGAGTGGGACGAACTGAAATTTCCGCGTCCAGCTGAGCAGGAATTCGACAGGGTTGTCGAGCGCGCGATCTCCCGCCGCGGCTTTCTGGGCGGTCTTCTGGTCATGGGGTCTGCAGCGGCCGTCTTCGGCGCAGACGGCCTGAAATCCTCGACGGCGCTCGCCAGCCAGCAGACCCGGTTTGCGTTCAAGCCTATTGCGGCCCAGACCGACAGCACAGTGCACGTGCCGGAAGGCTACAAATGGCAGCGCCTGGTGTCGTGGGGCGATCCGCTGTTTTCCGATGCGCCGGCCTTCGATCCGGCCACTGGCGTACCGACCGCAGGCTCCGATCGCGTCTTTGGCGAGAACACCGATGGCATGGAACTGTTCGTGATCGGCGACAAGCAGGTGCTGGTCGTCAACAGCGAGTACACCAACAACAAGCTCAACCTCGCCGGCAATGCAGAAGGCGTGCCCGCCTCGGCTGACGAAGTGCTGCGCCTGCAGCAGTTCCAGGGCGTCAATGTTGTCGAAATCGCGGAAGACGCCGATGGCTGGAAAGTCGTGGTCGACAGCCCGTTCAACCGCCGCATCCACCACAACACGCCGATGCAGCTTTCCGGTCCGGCCGCCGGCCATGACCTTTTGAAGACCGAAGCCGATCCGGCCGGAACGACATCGCTCGGCACCATGAACAATTGCGGATCCGGCAAGACCCCCTGGGGCACCTACCTGACCTGCGAGGAAAACTTCAACGGCTATTTCGGCACCACCGCCGACGTGTCCGGCGACGAGGCTGTTCTGGCCGGCTACAAGCGTTACGGCATCAACACCAAGGTCGAGCCGGGCCGCTACAACTACCATGGCTTTGACGCACGTTTCGACATCTCGAAGAACCCGAACGAGCCGCACCGCGCCGGCTACATTGTGGAAATCGATCCGGCCAACCCGGACTCCACCCCGGTCAAGCGCACCGCACTTGGCCGCTTCAAGCACGAGAATGCGGCCTGTGTCGTTGCGGCTGACGGGCGTGTTGTCGTTTATCTCGGCGACGACGAGCGCGGCGAATTCCTCTACAAGTGGGTCTCGCGCGACATCTACGTGCCGGGCGGCGACACCACGACGCTGCTGGAAGACGGCGTTCTTCACGTCGCCAAGTTCAACGACGACCAGACCGGCAGCTGGATTGCGCTCACCGAGGACAACACCGGCATGACGGCGGCGGAAATCGCCATCTTCACCCGCACGGCGGCGTCCAAGGTTGGCGCCACCACGATGGACCGTCCCGAATGGGTGGCGGTCAATCCGGTGTCGATCGAGGCCTATTGCTGCCTCACCAACAATTCGCGCCGCGGCGTCAAGAACGACGACGGTTCGATGCGCACCAATGCCGGCGGCGACGCGATGACCGTCAACGCCGTCAACCCGCGCGAGAAGAATGGCTACGGCCAGATCGTGCGCTGGCGCCCGGCGCGCAGCGACCACGCCGCCAACGTGTTCGAGTGGGATCTCTATGTCATGGCCGGCAATCCGACCGTCCATGCAGAAGGCCCGATGGCGGGTTCGGCCAACATCAATGCCGGCAATTTGTTCAACTCGCCCGACGGCATGGTGATCGATTCCACCGGCCTGATCTGGATCCAGACCGACGGCGACGACGACAATGAGGGTGACTTCGCAGGCAATGGCAACAACCAGATGCTGGCTGGCGATCCGGTGACCGGCGAGATCCACCGGTTCCTGACCGGTCCGAACGGTTGCGAAGTCACCGGGCTGTGCTGGTCGGCCGACAGGCGCACGATGTTCGTGGGCATCCAGCATCCTGGCAAGGGCTTCCCGGATGCAGATGGCCTGCCGCGCTCGTCGATCGTTGCCGTCAAGCGCGACGACAACGCTCTGGTTGGCTGATCGTCAGCACAGGTCTGAGACGTACGGAAGGCCGGGCCAATCGCCCGGCCTTTTCACTTGCCGGATTGTATCATTCCGCCGGCGCCATTACGGGGCGCTGGACCGCCTGTTCCCGGATCGGCCAGTGGACGATCGCGGCCAACAGGCCGAGCGCTACGCCCAGCCACCAGACCGGGTTGTAGGTGCCGAAGATGTCGTAGAGGTAACCGCCGAGCCAGACGCCGAGGAAGGAGCCAACCTGGTGGGAGAAGAAGACGAGGCCTCCCAGCATGCCGAGATGGCCGGTGCCGAACATGATGGCCACCAGCGCGTTGGTCGGCGGCACTGTCGACAGCCACAGCAGGCCCATGACAATGGCGAAGATCACCACCGACGTGCCGGTCTGCGGCAAGAGCAGAAAGGCGGTCACCGCGATCGAGCGGCCGATATAGATCCAGACCAGCGCCATCGGCTTGGAATAGCGCTGGCCGATATAGCCCGAAGCCAGCGAGCCGATGATGTTGAAGAAACCGATCAGCGCCAGCGACAAGACCGCATAGGAGCTTTCGATGCCGATATCGCGCAGATAGGCGGGGAAGTGGGCGGTGATGAAGGCCACCTGGAAGCCGCAGACGAAGAAGCCGGAGACCAGCAGCAGGTAGCTCTTGTGACCCAAAGCCTCGCGCAGGGCTTCGCCGATCGACTGCTTGTACTGCAAGGCTGATTGCGAGCCGGAATTGGAGTTGCCGCGCAGCGGAATGGCCAGGAAGGGGATGATGAACATCATCGCCGCCATCCAGATCAGCGCCTCCTGCCAGCCATAGGCGTCGATCAGGCCCTGGCTCAGCGGCGCGAAGACGAACATGCCGGCCGAGCCCGCCGCGGTGCCGATGCCGAAGGCCATGGAGCGGCGCTCGGGTGCGACGTTGCGGGCAAAGGCAGCAAGCACAATGCCGAAGGAGGCGGACGCAATGCCAAGGCCAACGAGCACGCCGCCGCCGATGTAGAACCAGCCGGGGCTCGGCGCCACCGACATGATGAACAGGCCGCCCGAATAGACGAATGCGGACAGCGCCAGCACCTTCCATGTGCCGAACTTGTCGGCGATGGCGCCGAAAATGGGTTGTCCCAGACCCCAGAACAGGTTCTGGATCGCCATGGCGAGGCCGAATGTGGTCCGGTCCCAGCCAGTGTCGGCGAGCATCGGCAACTGGAAGAAGCCCATGGCCGAGCGCGGTCCGAAGGACAGAAGCGCGATCAGCGAACCAGCAATGATGATCAGCCATGGCAGCGGCGGAACGGTTGGGGAGGGACGGGTTTCGGACATGGATGGCTCCTGGAATGTGCGGCGACTTTAGGGCATTCCATCCATTCGACAAGTGCATTTGATTGAAGGGATGGATCAGCAGAATTGATGTTCGCCACTCGTTAACCGCGAAAGTCGACACTGGCGGCTGATTTCGCACACCATGGTTGTGATTGGCTGTGGCAGTGTGTAACCGGGATCATTCACTTTACTGGATTTCCGCATGTTTTCCTTGCTTGGTTTCTTGCTTCTGATCGCCCTGGCCCTGTGGGTGCGCAGTGTTTCGCTTGAGCAGCGCCGGATGGCCGAGCAGTTGGCATCGCTGCGCCGTGAGCTCGAGCGGCTTCCGGCCGGGGGAGCGGCGAACACCAGCGCTGAGACAGGCGATGAGCCGGCAGAGCTGCCGCGGGATGCGCCTGAAAGCACGGGCACCGGGCCAGAACAGGAGGGCCTTGAGCCGAAGGCCGCTGAGATGGCAGATGCTGCCCGGCTTGCAACCGGTGCCGATGCCGGGCAGCCGGACGCTGTGGAGACCGGTCTCGAGCCTCGCGGCGAGACTGACGCCGGGTCGCCGGCGCCCACCGCCGCAGACGCGCCGCGTCCCGGCAAGGGCATGGATCTGGAGAGCCTGATCGGCGGCCGCTGGTCGGCGCTGCTTGGCGGGCTTGCGGTTGCCCTGGGGGTTCTGTTCCTGGCGCGCTACTCGATCGAGGCGGGGCTGCTCGGGCCGCGCGCCCGGATGACCATGGGCACGCTGATGTCGCTGGCCCTGTTTGGCGCCGGCGAGTTCATGCGCCGCCGCGACCGGCAGGAGGCGATGCCGACGCTGATGAGTGCCGATATTCCGGGGATCCTGACCGGAGCAGGCGCAATCGGCGCGTTCGGAACGCTCTATGCGGCCTACGCGCTCTACGGCTTTATCGGCCCGGCCACTGCGTTTGTCGGCCTGACGGTTCTCGGCATCGCCAGCCTGCTTCTGTCCGCGGTTCACGGCCCGAAACTCGCCGCGCTCGGATTGATCGGCGCCTATGCGTCGCCGCTGCTGGTCTCCTCGCAGGAACCCAACCCGGTGGCCTTCGGCGCCCACATCCTGGTGGTGACCGCCGCCGTCATGGGCGTTGCGCGGATTCGCGGCTGGCGCTGGCTGGCGATCGGCGGGATCGCCGGGTCGACGGGCCTGGCCTTGCTGCTGTTGACGATCTCGACGCTGACAGCCTGGTTGACGCTCGGACTTCTGCTCGTGGCACTGTTTGCCGTTCACGTCACAAGCCTGGTCGCCGGAATCGAGGCGCGTCCGGATCCGCTCGAGGACCGGCCGGCGGCGCGGCTCGCGATCGGGGCAGTGCTTGGCGTCGTCCTGGTTGGAGTTCTGGCCATCCTGACCTGGGACACCCAGGTGCCGTTGCTGCTGCTGGTTTCCGGTCTTGCAGCACTGATGGTGGCAGCCGGCGGAATCTGGCCGTCGCTGTCGCTGATCGCGCCTTTTTCGACGGTGCTGATCGTTGTGGCGCTGTTGGCGCTCAGGATCGATTTCCCGGTCATTGCGGGGATTACCTCCGGTCTCGATATCCGCGACGGCCTGATGGCGCCGGATCTCGGCGGCTTTGTCCGCAACAGCCTGCTGCTGGCGGTTCCGTCCTTCCTGCTTGCCGTGTTCCTCGGGCTGCGGGCGGCGGCCACCGCCCCGGGCGCGGCCGGGCGGCTGTCGATCGCCGTGAGCGCCATTACCGTCCTGACCATGGCGGCGATCTACCTGTCGATCGCCCCGTTCGAAACCCATGTTCCGACCGGGCTCGCGGCGCTGGCGCTGGCGGCGATGATGGTCGGCCTGACCGAGAAGTTCGGCCGCGCCAGGGCGGATGACTGGTCGGCCGCGGCTCCGGCCTGGCTGGCGGTGGGTGCGGTGGCGCTTGCGGGGCTGGCCGTCGCCATCCTGCTGACGCGTCAATGGATGCCGCTGGGGTTCGCGGTCACCGCTGCCGGCGCCTGCCTGATCCATGGCAGACGGCCGGTGCCGGCGCTCGGGTGGCTTGCCGTGGTGCTGGCCCTGCTGGCCTCAACGGGGCTCTATTTCAATGCACCGTTTTCCGCCGATGTCATCGGGTCGACGCCGTTGTTCAACTGGCTGGCCGTGATCATTGCCCTGCCGGCCGCGCTGTTGATCTGGGGCGGGCTGTCGTTGCGCGGATCGGGCGGACGCCGGCCCGGCGAACTGGTGATCGCCTTCGGCCTGGCTCTGGCCGGGCTGTTCGTGGCGCTGGAGCTGCGCCACTTCATCGCCGGTGGCGATATTGCCGGGGCGCCTTTCGGCCTGATCGACATGGCGACCCAGTCGATAGCGGCGCTTTGCTTTTCAATCGGGCTGCAATGGGCTGCCCGGCGCAGCGACGCCAGCGTGTTTCCGCTGGCCTCGCTGGTCGTCGGGGCGCTTGGGATCGCGGCGATGGTGATCGGGCTGATCGCGGTTTTCAATCCGTTCCTCAGCCAGGCCGCCGTCGGCGAAGGGCGGGTGTTCAACCTGCTGCTTCCGGGCTACCTGATCCCCGGCCTGCTTGCCGCCCTGACCGGCTATCTCGCGCCGGCAACCCGGCCCGGCTGGTACCGGATCGGCTATGGCGCAACCGGCGCCGTGCTGCTGTTCCTCTATGTATCGCTGATGGTCCGGCACGGGTTTCAGGGCGAGAAGGTCGGGTTTCTGCGCAGTACGTCCGACGCGGAGATCTGGGCCTACTCGGTGGCGTGGCTGATCATGGGCGGCTGCACCCTGGCGCTGGGCTTGGTGCTCCGGTCGCTGCCGTTGCGGGCGGCGTCGGCGGCGGTCATCTCGCTGACGGTCGCGAAGGTGTTTCTGATCGACATGTCGGCGCTGACCGGCGCCTTGCGGGCCTTTTCCTTCATCGGCCTCGGTGTCTCGCTGATGGTCATCGGCCGGTTCTATCAAAGGGTGTTGCTGCGTACCGGCAACCGGTCCGGAGACAAGCCCTGAACCGTGCCTTTGTTGACAGAAGCCGCTGCCGGGGGAATGCTTGCCAGATTGTGGGAACCGGCAGGAGGCAGGGCAATGAGACAAGGCGTATTTGCAGCGGCGATGATATCCAGCCTTTTGTTCGGCTTCGTGACGGGCGCGGGTGCGGAGGACTTCGATCCGGACCGGGCGACGTTCGATCCCGAGAGCCAGTTCGTCATCACGCCATTTGGCGCAATCATCGGCGATCCGGCGCAGGTGACCGACCTTTCGACCAATCGCACCGGGTTCACCTATTGCTCGGCCGTGCCGGACAAGGACCGCGGGCTCTTGCTGATGGCATCCGTCGTGGTTCCGGCCCAGGACGGAGCGGAAGGCGGCGGCCATTCGATGATGATGAATGTCGATCAGGCCCGCATGTTCATTAGCCATCTGCGCAAGGCGCCGGAATGGGCCAAGGTGGCCGCGGAGAACAAGGTCGGCCTGTTTTCCAAGCCGATCGGCGACGTGATCGGCGCGGAAGGCGATGCCGAGCACCTGGCGATCAAATTCGTCTCCGACGAAAACAGCAAGGGGTCGGTGCGAATCGAGCACATGCTGGGCGGCGTGGCCAACGCGTTCGGCATGGGGATCAACCCGGCGCTGAAATATGCCGCGCAGGCCGAACATGCGCTGGAAAAGGCGCTTGCCGAGACACCCGCTGCCGCACCCGCGGAGGACGCGGAGAAAAGCAAGCTGTTCAAGTAGCGGGCAGCCGCCACTGCATGGGGGCGAAGTCGGCCCGACTTGCAATCGGAAATGCAACGTCTTATGTGAAGGGTTCCCCGGCATTGCCGGGTTCTTTTGAAACCCTATTATGCTCAAAATGAGCATAATAGATGATGACGGGAGGGTTTGCCATGACCCGGTTGGAGACAGGCACGAACGCGCAGGCCGTAAGACAGGCGCAAAGTGCAGCGGAGCGGTTCGGCGTGATGGAGCGTCCGGAGTTGAAATACACCCCGGCGGTGGCCCGCGAGACCGCGCATCTCTACGAGCGCGTGCGCAAGCATATCCCGGAAATCGAATGGCCGGTCTACGCGCCCTATATCCACGCCATCAACCGGATCAAGAAAGAGCGCGGGGCGGCGATCCTGGCGCACAACTACCAGACCCCGGACATCTTTCACTGCGTTGCCGACATCGTCGGCGATTCGCTGCAGCTGGCGCGCGAGGCGTCAAAGGTCGACGGCGAGATCATCATCCAGTGCG
>JAHJUC010000557.1 GCA_018829385.1 Alphaproteobacteria bacterium | reverse complement strand
GGTGCGCAAGATAGGAGCGCCGTCCAACCCCGAAGTTGCGCTCGGCGCAGTCGTCGAGGGGACCGTGCCGCAAACAGTCCTGAACGAGGACATCTTGCGGGCATCGGGTGCCGATGAGGCCTATGTCGAACGCGCCCGCACCCGCGAACTGGCCGAGATGGAGCGTCGCAGGACGCTTTATCTCGGTGGCCGTCCACGGATCGACCCGGCCGGGCGCACGGTAATCCTGGTTGACGACGGCCTGGCGACCGGAGCAACCATGAAAGCAGCGCTCGCTGCGGTCCGCCGCCAGGGTGCGGCTCGGATCGTGGTTGCCATTCCCGTTGCACCGGAGGAAACGGTTTCGGAACTGGCGGTTCTCGCCGACGATGTCGTCTGCCTCAATCCCTCGCGCGCCTTCCGCGGCGTTGGCGGGTTCTACGCCGATTTCCACCAGCTGACCGACGAGGAAACCATCGGCCTTTTGCGGCAGGGCTGGAACGCGGAAGATCCGAAATCCGGAGACGAAGCTCGTGCTGTCGCAATTCCGCCGCTCGACCTTGCGGGCGACCTGATTGTACCGGCCGATCCCCGCGGCATCGTGCTGTTTGCACATGGCAGCGGATCGAGCCGGCACAGCCCGCGCAACCGCGCCGTCGCCGCAAACCTGAACGCCCAGGGTTTCGCCACGCTTCTCCTTGATCTGCTGCCCCCCGATGAGGCCAGGGACAGACGCAACGTCTTCGACATTCCGCTCCTTGCCGAACGCCTGGCCGAGGCAACTCTCTGGATTGCGTCCGAACCCGATATCGCCGATCTGCCACTCGGGCTTTTCGGCGCCAGCACCGGCGCGGGAGCAGCGCTTCTGGCGGCGGCGGAACTTGAGGACCGGATCTCTGCCGTCGTGTCGCGCGGCGGACGGCCCGATCTGGCCGGGCCACGGCTCGCGGACGTGCAGGCGCCGACATTGCTGATCGTTGGCGGCGATGACGACCAGGTCATCGCCCTCAACCGCAAGGCGCTTGCGGCGCTAAACTGTGACAAGCTGCTGAAGATCGTTCCGGGCGCAGGACACCTCTTCGAGGAACCGGGCACGCTGGAACAGGTGATGGCGCTGGCCGGGGCATGGTTCCAGCATTACCTGGTGCCGGAGCTGCGCATCCCCCCGCAACCTTCGGTACCGGAACCCGTACAGCCCACGATCGTCGAGACACTCCGCGCCGCGGCTGAACCGCTGCCGGCACTGGACGATACGGAATTCGCAGCCGCCTTCGACAGGTTTGGCGGCGCCCGCGTGGTCCTGCTCGGTGAAGCCTCGCACGGCACCTCCGAGTTCTATCGCGCCCGCGCCGCCATCACCCGCCGCCTGATCGAGCGCCACGGTTTCACCATGGTGGCTGTCGAGGCCGACTGGCCGGATGCCGCGGCCATCGACCGCCATGTCCGTCACCTGCAGCACGAGCCGATGCGCACGCCGCCTTTCACCCGGTTCCCGACCTGGATGTGGCGCAACAGGGATGTCGACGCGTTCGTGAATTTCCTGCGCCGGCACAATGGTGAAAGACCACAAGCCGAGCGGACCGGATTCTACGGGCTCGATCTTTACAACATGACCGCCTCCATCGCCGCGGTCCTGGCCTATCTCGACAGCGTTGATCCCGAGGCGGCGGCAATCGCGCGACGGCGCTATGGCTGCCTCGAACCCTTCTCGCGCGAACCCGCCGCCTACGGGCGCGAGGCGCTGACCAAGGGCTACGCGATGTGCGAAGAGCCGGTCATGCAAAGCCTGATGGACATGTTGCGCAAGCAACTCGACTATGTCCGGCACGATGGTGACCGATTCTTCGACGCAACCCAGAACGCCCGCCTGATCGCCGATGCGGAGCGCTACTACCGCATCATGTACTACGGCGCGCACCACTCCTGGAACCTGCGCGACAACCACATGTTCGACACCTTGCAGCGTCTCATGGCCTGGGGTGGAAAAGACAGCAAGGTGGTCGTCTGGGCGCACAATTCCCACATTGGCGATGCACGCTACACCGATATGGGCACCGAGCGCGGCGAGTTGAACCTCGGCCAGCTTTGCCGCCAGGCCTATGGCGGGGATGCCGCACTGATCGGCTTTGGCACCCATTCCGGCACGGTGGCCGCCGCGTCGGACTGGGATGCGCCGATGGAGATCAAGTCGGTGCGCCCGTCGCGCCCCGACAGTTACGAGGCATTGTGTCACCAGGTCGGAGAAGAACGGTTCCTGCTCGATCTGCGTCCGGACCGGAACACGGACCTGCGGCAGGCGCTTTCGGCCCGGCGGTTGGAGCGGTATATCGGCGTCATCTACAGGCCCGAGACCGAGCGCTGGAGTCATTATTCCTACTCCAGCCTTCCCGACCAGTATGATGGCTTCGTCTGGTTCGACCAGACAACCGCCGTTGTCCCGCTGCCGACCAGGGTCGCGTCCGGCGGGGATGAAACCTATCCCTTTGGTCTCTGAGGCGCCGGAACAATCTGACCGTCCGCCGCGTTCCCTATCGATGGCTAAAGCCTTGGAGCGCAGTGCAGACAAAAGAAAAGGGCGCCGAGGCGCCCTTTCCTGTCTTGGTGTCCGATGCCTGGATCATTTTCCCCAGATTGCTGCGTAGGCTTCCCGGTAGCCATTGTCGGGGTCGAACTGGTTGCTGTCGCCCATCTTGGCGAGGCCTTCCTTGGTCACCACTGCGGGCGCCGTGATGTAGCCGGAGCAGGCTTCGCCCTGCACGGCCCGGTTCAATTCGTCGACCAGCTGCCAGCCCTGCAGGTTCAAGGGTTCGGCCACGGTGATGGCCTGGTACTCGCCTGTCCGGATGCGCTGGAACGCCGATTCCGATCCGTCGCCGGCGGCAACCGCCTTCGGCGATCCGTCGCCCGGAATGCCGGCTGCCGCAAGGGCGGGGCCCATGAAATCGAAATAGATGTCGTTGATCGCCAGCGCGTGGGTCCACGATTCTCCGTATTTCTGCAGCAGGCTGGTGGTCAGCGGACCCATGCGGTTGGATGTATCGGCAATCGGGGTATCGACATATTCAAGTACCGTGCCGCCCATCTTCTCGATGGTCTCCTTGATCCGGTCCGCCTTGTCGATGGCGATCTGGTAGGTGGAATCGGTGAAGATCACTGCGCCGGGCTTACCGCCGGCATCCTCGACGGCCCATTTCGCAGCCTCTTCCGAAACGGTCATGGCGTCGGTGGAGACATTGGCGAAGATGCCGCCGGGAGCGTCACAGCCGATCTTCGGACCGGAGTGCCACGAGACCATCGGGATCTTGGCTGCGGCAACCTGCTCGAGTGCCGCCTGCTGTTCCACGGCGTCAAAGCCGTTGATGATGATGCCGTCGGGCTGAAGCGCCATGGCCTGGCCGAAGGCCGCGGTGCGGCCCTGCACCGAACCGGCGCCGTCGAGCACGCGGACGGTCCAACCGATCTTTCCGGCTGCCTCTTCCACGCCGGTGGTGACGCCGAGGATGCCGCCGTTCTTCAGGTCCGCCGCCAGAACCACAATGGTCTTGCCTTCCGCCGCTTTGGGGCCGGATGTCGGTCCGTCAAACGCCATCTGGGCATTTGCTGCGGTCAGGCCAAAGCCTGCAATCACTGTTCCTGCGAGCAGCGTCGTCATGAATGTCCGTTTCAGCATGGTTTCCTCCCTGGTTGCTGAGTAGTCACTTCTTCGCGGCGCCCTTGCGTCGCTGTGCGTAGCCCGCGATTCCGATGGCCACGAGCAGCGTTACGCCGTTGAACATCGGTTCGACCCAGAACGAGCCACCGAATTGCTGAATTCCCGAAATGCCGATGGCCAGAATGGCAACACCGATCATGGTTCCCCACACGTTGACGCGGCCGGGCTTGATGGTGGTCGAGCCCAAAAACGCGCCAACGAGGGCCGGGAGAAGAAATTCCAGGCCCACGCTGGCCTGGCCGATGCGCAGTTTGGAGGCGAGCAGGACGCCTGCCAGCGCTGTCATCAGCCCCGAGGTGACGAAGGCGCCGACAACGAACTTGCGCGTCGGAATGCCGTTCAGCTCGGCGGCGCGCGCATTGGCGCCGATGGCATAGAGAAAGCGGCCGATGGGGGTGTATTCGAGCACCAGCCACATGGCGATCGCGATGGCGAAGATATAGAAGGCGGTAATCGGCAAGCCGAACACGAAGATGCCGTTGATGTCGTAGAACCCCTTGGGCAGAACGCCGACCACCTGCCGTCCGCCGGTGTGCCAGAGCGCAAGCGCGTAGAGAATGGTGCCGGTCCCAAGCGTTGCGATGAAGCTGTCGATCTTGGCCACCTCCACCAGCAGACCGTTGAGAAATCCCACCGCCGCGCCGAGCAGGATCACGATCATCACGGCCAGCGGCCAGGGGATTCCGAACATGGTCTGCAGCGAGATCGCCAGAATGTGCCAGAGCACGATGCCGTAGCCGACCGTCAGATCGATGCGTCCTGCCGCCATCGGCACCATGGCCGCAAGGCTGAGCAGCGCGATGATCGACTTGTCGCTCAGGATCGCCCTGAGATTGAGCAGGGTCGGGAACGTGTTCGGCAACAGGATTGAAAACAGCACCAGCAGAAACATGGTCAGAATGACCAGGCCATAGACCGGTGCGAGCCGGATCAGCCTTTGTGCCAGTGAAAGCTCGGCCAGTTCGCTGCGGGTCGGCTCAAGCGCGTTGGATTCAATGGATTGCATCGGACTTGCTCTTTTCTTCACTGACGTCGCTGGCAGACGCCGCCTGGATCAGGCTTTCGGTGGAAAGCTCGACTCCCTCGAGTTCCGCGACCAACTGCCCGCGGCTGAACACCAGCGCCCGGTGGCAGATATTGGCTACCTCTTCAAAGTCGGTGGAGACAATCAGCACGCCCATGCCGGCCTGCATCGCGTCAAACAGCAGATTGTAGATCTCGGCCTTGGCGCCGACATCCACGCCGGCGGTGGGGTCTTCGGCGATGAGAAGCTTGCGGCCGGTTCCGAGCCAGCGCCCGACGACCACTTTCTGCTGGTTGCCGCCTGACAGCGCCTCGATGGCAAGCGTCGGGTCATTCGGCGTCAGCCCGACCATCGCTCCGAGTTCACGTGCCGCGGCCTGCTCGGTTCCGGTGCGCACCAGTTCAAGCAGCCCGCGGCCGCGAACCAGCGGATTGAGAAAGGCGTTTTCGCAAATGCTGAGCGCCGGAGCCACCGATTCGACGACCCGGTCGCGCGCCACGAACCCGATGCCCGAGCCGATCGCTTCGCCGGGGTTGCCGAGCGCCGGCACAACCCCTTCAAGCGTGATCTCGCCGCCAAATTCCTGCAGGCCGAAAAGCGCCCTGCCCACGTCTTCATGTCCGGCGCCACGCAATCCGACGAGCCCCAGCATCTCGCCGCGCTCCATGCCGAAACTGACCGGGCCCACCCGGTCGGTCCGCAGGTTCGTGACCTTGAGGATCTCGTCGCCGCCCGAAAGCACCGGACGGGCGAATTCGCGCGCCTTGCGGCCGACAATCAGGGTCACCAGCTCGTCGGCATTGGTGTGCGCCACGTCGCGCATGCCGACCATCTGTCCGTCACGCAGAACCGCGACCCGGTCGGCGATCTGGAATATCTCGTCGAGGCGGTGCGACACATAGATCATGCCCACGCCCTTGGCTTTGAGCGGCCTGAGGGCTGCAAACAGCCGCTCGACCTCGTCTGCAGGAAGACTGGCCGTCGGTTCGTCAAGCACCAGGAAATCGCAATTGACGACCAGCGCGCGGGCGATCGCGACCAGTGACTTTTCGGTCCGCGTCAGCGACGAAACGCGCGCGGAGGAATCAAAATCGCATTCCACCAGCGCGAGCGCGCGGCGCGCCACCTCTTCCGACTGCTTCCAGGAAATCAACCCGCTCTTCTTCTGGAAGCCGACCGCCATGGCGATGTTCTCGGCAACGCTCATCCATTCGATCAGGCCGAGATCCTGATGGATGAAGGCCACCTTCTGGCGCTCGTTCATGCTGCCGGGCTTGTGCACATAGTCGACGCCGTCAATCATCACCCGGCCGCTGTCGGCCCTGTGAATGCCGCCCAATGTCTTGATCAGGGTTGACTTGCCGGCACCGTTTTCTCCGAGCAGCGCGACAATCTCGCCCCGTTCCACATGCAGCGAAACGCCACGCAAGGCCTGCGTGCCGCCAAACGACTTGCTCACTGAATTGAAGAAAAGGCCTGCGCTGGTTTCCACCCGAAGAATCCTCCCTGTACGGCCCCGCATCTCTCCTCTACGTTACCGATAACGCAAACTATCAGCCCGGTTCCGGTGAGAGTCAAGAACAAATGTTATCGATAACACTTTTCCGATCGAGTCAGGCGCGGTATGGATTTCCACATGCAGGATGATGGCAAGAAAGCTCCGAATTCGGGAACTGTGAAAAAGCCGACCGCGAGCCTCGAGGAAATCGCCGAGGCCGCGGGCGTTTCGAAGATGACGGTTTCGCGGGTGCTGCGCGGCGCCACCGGGTTTTCCGAGGCGACGCGGGCGAAGGTGATGCGCGAAGTGGATCGCCTCGGTTATCTGCCCAATCGCCTGGCCGCAGCTTTCGGTGCGGCGGCCGCCTCGACGCTTGTGGGTGTGTGCGTGCCCCGGCTCTCCAGCCACTTTTTCGGCCAGGTGCTCGAGAGCATCGATCGCAGCTTCGCCAGGCTCGGCTACCAGGCGATGATCGGCAGCCACAACCAGTTGCCCGAGGACGAGGAACTGTGGCTCAGAAGCCTGTTGTCCTGGCGGCCTGCCGGCGTGCTGCTGTCGACCAAGCACCACAGCAGCGCCACGCTCGAACTGCTCCGCGACGCAGCCATTCCGGTGGTCGAGTTCTGGGACCTGACCACCAGCCCGCTCGACATGTCGGTCGGGTTCAACCAGTTCGATTCAGGCCATGAAATGGGCCGGTACGCCATTGCGCAGGGGCGCAAGCGGCCCGGTTTGCTTGGCGCGGTGCGCGACCGGCCGTCAACCGGGCCGGAGCGGTTCGAGGGCTTTGCCAGCGCGGTAAGCGAGGCCGGGGCGCCGGTCGTCGCCGTCGAGATCCTCAATGACCTGCCGGGGTTTTATGCAGGCTATTACGGCACCGAGACCCTGCTCAACAAGAGCCCGGATCTCGACATGATCTATTACCAGGATGACACCATGGCGATCGGCGGCCTTGCCTATTGCCAGCGCAAGGGCATTCGCGTGCCGGAGGACATCGGCATTGCCGGTTGGGGTGGTCACGAGGCCGCCTCCATCCTCGAACACCGGCTGACAACCACCGCGATCCCGACACGGCAGATCGGCAAGCTTTCGGCCGAACTGCTGGTCGGGCGGCTGCGCAACGAACCGGTCCAGGACATCACCGTCGTGCCGACCCGGCTTGTCCCGGGCCATACGCTTTAAAACCGGCTACGGTCGGACTGCGCCCACGCGGTTGAGAATCACCGAATAGACGCTGGTGGTCGCGGTGATAAACAGCTGGTGCTTGGCGCGGCCACCGAAACAGACATTGGACACAATCTCGGGGACAAGGATCTTGCCCAGAAGGATGCCATCAGGATTGATGCAATGGACGCCATCGGCGGCCGAAGACCAGATGTTGCCGTCGGTGTCGACGCGAAAACCGTCGGCGCATCCGGGGCTGATGACGTGGAACACGCCGCCGCCCGAAAGCGTGCCGTCGGCGCTGCAGTCAAACACCCTTATGTGCTGCGGATCCTTTTCGAACATGCGCCCTGTGTCGGCGATGTAGAGCCGCGATTCATCGGGCGAGAACGCAAGACCATTGGGGCAATTGAAATCCGTGGCAACCGCGGTGAGCGAGCCGGTGGCGGGATCTGCCCGGTAGACATTGCAGGGGAGTTCCTGCTCGCTCTTGAAGCCCTCGTAATTGGTCATGATCCCGTAGTGCGGATCCGAAAACCAGATTGTGCCATCGGATTTGACCACCACGTCATTGGGAGAATTGAGCCGCTTGCCCTGGTACTGGTCGGCAATCACGGTGATCGACCCGTCGAGCTCGGTCCGCGTCACGCGCCGCATGCCGTGCTCGCAGGAAATCAGCCGGCCTTCGCGGTCACGCGTGTGGCCGTTGGCGTAGTTCGACGGCTGCCGGAAGACGCTTGTCCCGGCACCCGGCGTCCAGCGCATGATCCGGTTGTTGGGAATATCCGAGAACAGCAGGCAATCGGCGTCGCCGAACCAGACCGGGCCTTCGACCCAGTCAAATCCGGTTGCCAGCTGCCTGACCGGCGCATTGCCCATTACGAAGCTGTTGAATTCAGGCTCCAGCGCCTCGAAGAAACTCATCTGGTCTTCCCCTCGTTTGTCTCTCGCAATCGTGTCATGTTATCGATAACAACAGCGATCTAGCCACGGAGACATGACTTTGCAACCGATAGAAACACGAAAGTTCCTGACCCACAAAGCCGTGATGGCCATGCTCGCGGCCGCTGTCGATCGGGCCGAGGCGATGGGCCAGCCGCAATGCATTGTCATCGTCGATGCCTCCGGCGGCACGCTTGCCGAGCTGAAAATGACCGGCGCGAAATTCCTCAGCCTGAAAAGCGCGCGGGCCAAGGCGCTGACTGCGGCATCCACCGGCAAACCTTCGAGCGCCATCCCCGAAGCCGTGCGTGCTGCCATCGGCGCCGCAACCGGTGGCTCGGTCACCGGTCTGGCCGGCGGATTGCCTGTCGTCTTCGATGGCGACCTCGTCGGCGGCATCGGCATCGGATCAGGAACGGGCGACCAGGATGTCGAGGTAGCCAATGCGGCGCTCGCAAGCATCGGCGCGTCGCAATGGTAGCGCATCAGGCACGGCATCACGCGAAGCTCAGCTGAACCTTCATCGCCTGGGACCGGTCGCCTGCCAGGTCGAAAGCCGCAACGGCATCCTCGAACGGCAGCGTGTGCGAGATCAGCGGTTCGACATTGATAAGCCCTGCCTGCATCAGCTTGACGGCAACCGCGAACTCCTCATGGAAGCGGAAGGAGCCGCGCAGGTCGATCTCCTTGGCGGTCATGGCCTGCACCGGCAGGGTCATGTCACCGCCGAGGCCGAGTTGCATGATCACCGATCGCGGCCGCATCGCCGGGATTGCGCCTGCCAGGGCGGGCGCAGCGCCCGAACATTCATAGAGCACGTCGAAACTGCCCTTGCCGGTCGCATAGGAATTGAGTGCCTCGGGATCGGTGCGGGTGTTGATCACCCGGTCCGCGCCAACCTTGCCGGCATAGGCCAGCGCCGCATCCGACAGGTCGGTGACGATGATTTCAGCCGCGCCCGCGGCCCGGGCCGCAAGCACGCAGAGACTGCCGATCGGGCCGGACCCGGTGATCAGCACGCGCTTGCCCAGCAGCTCTCCTGCCCGCCGTGTGGCATGCAGACATACCGACAATGGCTCCGCCATCGCCGCCTGCCCCGCTGTTAGCCCGTCAGCCTTGACGCACTGGCTTTCCAAGGCCACCAGTTGCTCGCGAAAAGCGCCCTGGATATGGGGGAATGGCATGGCCGATCCGTAGAACCGCATGTTTTCGCAATGATTGCGCAGCCCCTGGCCGCAATAGCTGCAGTGGCCGCAGGGTCTTGACGGCGACACCGCGACGAGATCGCCGATGGCGAGGCTTGAGACACCCTCGCCCAGCGCGGTGACATGGCCGGACACCTCGTGTCCCAGGACCATCGGTTGCCTGAGCCGAACCGCGCCAAAGCCGCCATGATTGTAGTAATGCAGGTCCGAGCCGCAAATGCCGCCGGTGGCAAGCCTGATCGCGACCTCGCCTGGCCCCGGCTGCTCCTCGGCATGAGCCTCGATGCGCAGGTCGCGGGCTTGATGAATGACGATTGCACGCATGGGAATTCCTCAGAGAACAGGGGTCAGCAGATCGGCGCCGGAGAAATGCGCCGTCAGGTTGTCGCGCACGAGCTTGCCCATGGCCTTGCGGGTCTCGAAGGTGCCGGACGCGTGATGCGGCTGCAAAAGCACGTTGTCGAGCGCCAGGAACCGCGGGTTGAGCTTCGGCTCGCCCTCGAACACATCAAGCGCGGCTGATCCCAGGCGCCCCTGCTCCAGCGCGTCGAGAAGCGCGTCCTCGTCGATGTTGGCCGCACGCGAAATGTTGATGATCATGCCCTCGGGTCCGACCGCCTCGATCACCTCGCGGCTAACAATATGGCGGGTCTGGGCGGACGCCGCCAGTGTCACGAACAGGAAGTCGGCGTGGCGGGCCAACTCAAGCGGATCGGACATGAACTTCCAATCACCCGCGTTATCCTTGGCAGCGGTACTGCAATAGGCAATATCCATGTCAAAGCCTTCAAGGCGCTTCGCCACTTCATAGCCGATGCGGCCAAGCCCGAGCACGCCAGCCTTCTTGCCGAACACCCGGTTTTTCAATGGGTAGAGCCCCTTGGCGGCCCATGAGCCGCCACGCACCCATTTCTCGGCGCCGATCATGCCGCGCGACTGCACCAGCATCATCGCAACACCGAGATCGGCGACATCCCTGGTCAGCACATCAGGCGTGTTGGTCACGCGGATGCCGCGTTCACGGCAGGCGGCGAGATCGACCGCATCGTAGCCGACGCCATACACACTGATGACCTCGAGTTTGGGCAGCGCCTCGATCAGGGCGCGATCGGCGCCAAGCTCACCCCGCGTGGCGATTCCCCGCACATCCGGGGCAACGGCGGCCAGGAACTCAGCCTTGTCTTCGGCTTCGAAATAGCGGTGCATTGTAAACGCCTGGTCGAGCGGCCCCTGATCCCATTCCGGATAGGGGCCGATTTGCAGTATCTCGACAGCACGGGAAGAAGCAGGCATCACAAACTCCGGAAACATCGTTGACTATGTTATCGATAACATATAGATCTCTAACCTCAAAGTCGACAACAAAATATCGAGGAACATCTCATGGCGGATCTCGGCCTGTTTGACCTGAGCGGACGCACTGCCCTCATCACCGGCTCATCTCAGGGCATCGGCTATGCCCTGGCTGAGGGCCTTGCAAGGGCGGGCGCAAGCCTGGTGCTCAATGGGCGCGACGCCACGAAGCTGGCCGACGCCGCGGCCCGGCTCGAACAAACCGGCGCGACCATCCACCAGCTGGCCTTCGACGTGACCGACCATGGCGCGGCCCGTGCGGCCATCGACGCTTTCGAGGCTTCGACAGGCGCAATCGACATCTGCATCAACAATGCCGGTATGCAGCACCGCGCGCCGCTTGAAGATTTCCCGCCCGATGCGTTCGAGCGCCTGATGCGCACCAATGTCAGCTCGGTGTTCAATGTCGGCCAGGCGGTCGCCCGCCACATGATCGGCCGCAGCCGCGGCAAGATCATCAACATCGCCTCGGTGCAAACGGCGCTCGCCCGCCCATCGATTGCACCCTACACGGCCACCAAGGGCGCCGTCGGCAACCTGACCAAGGGCATGGCCACCGATTGGGCGAAGCACGGGCTGCAATGCAACGCCATCGCACCCGGCTATTTCGATACGCCGCTCAACGCAGCACTCGTTGCCGACCCGGAATTCAGCGCATGGCTGGAAAAGCGGACCCCGGCAGGACGCTGGGGCAAGGTGGACGAACTGGTCGGCGCCTGCATCTTCCTCGCGTCCGACGCGGCATCCTTTGTCAACGGCCACACGCTCTATGTCGATGGCGGCATCACGGCATCTCTCTGAAATGGCCCGGCATGCAATCATCATGGGTGTTGCGGGCTGCGGCAAGACCAGCGTCGGCGAGGGCCTGTCCCGGCTCACCGGCATCCGGTTCATGGACGGCGATGCGCTGCATTCGCAAGCCAATATCGACAAGATGTCCGAGGGCATTCCGCTGACCGATGCCGACCGCTGGCCCTGGCTGGAGGCAATCGGCAACGAATTCGCGCAAAGCCCGGAGCCGCTGGTCATTGGCTGTTCCGCGCTCAAGCGCAGCTATCGCGACAGGATCCGGCATCACGCCGGTGCGCCGGTCTGCTTCATGCATCTCACGGGCAGCCGTGAGCTCATCGGCCAGCGGATGAGAAACCGCAGGAACCACTTCATGCCGCCCGAACTGCTCGACAGCCAGTTTGCGACACTCGAGCCTCCGGGGGCAGATGAGGAGTCGATCGCCATCGACATCGACCAGCCGCTTGATGCCATCGTCGCCCGGGCGGCGCGCTACCTGAGAGGACAAGACCATGACTGAGAAAGTGGCCCTGATCGGCGCCGGCGCCATGGGCGGAGCGATCGGCACGCGCCTGCTTGAAACCGGAAACCGGCTCGCGGTCTTCGATCTCGATGCGGACAAGGTGACGGAACTCGTCGCCAGGGGTGGGATTGCCGCCGGTTCTGCCGCCGAGGCTGCGGCCCGGTCCGATTACGTCATCACCAGTCTCAACTCGCCCGGCATCGTCCGGCGTGCGGTCTTTGGCGAGGCCGGCGTGGCGGAGGGCGCAAAGCCCGGCACGATCATCATCGACATGTCCTCGATTGATCCGGTGGCGACGCGGCAGCTGAGCGAGGACGCCAAGGCAAGGGGGCTGCGTTGGGTGGATTCGCCGCTGTCGGGCGGAGCACCGAAGGCGCTCGTGGGGGAACTGACCCTGATGGCAGGCGGCGACGCCGCCGACGTCGAACAGGCGCATCTTGTGCTGCGCCATGTCGCCAGCAATTACACCCATATGGGCCCGAGCGGCGCCGGCCAGACCACCAAGCTGATCAACCAGGTGCTCTGCGGGCTCGGTTTCCTCGCCGTCGCGGAAGCCACCCAGCTGGCGCTTGATGCCGGTGTCGACGCCGCAAAGATACCGCAGGCGCTCAAGGGCGGCCGCGCCGACAGCGCCATCCTGCAGGAATACATGCCGCGTTTCGTGACCAGGGATTATCGCCGCACCGGGCGCATAGACAACATGGTCAAGGATCTCAACGGCGCACTCGATCTGGCGCGCGCCAGCCACACCTCGATGCCGCTAACCGCGCTGTGTGCCGAAATTCACCGCATGCTGACCGCCGCCGGTCTTGGCGGCGAGGACCAGGCTGCGGTGATCGAATATTTCAAGGGACCCAACAAGGAGCAGTTCCAATGATCACCCGCTACGCCCTCTTCGAGGGCTCCGTGAAGCCTGGCAAGACAGATGCCTTCCGTGCGTCGGTCATGGAACGCCTGGTCCCATTGTGGAAACAGTTCGCCGGCGCAGAGGAGGTGCGGGTGATGTTTGGAGAGGAGCGCGACGAAGGCGCCCCCGAGTTTCCGCTGATTCTCGCGATCAGCTATCCGGACATGGCAGCGATGGACAAGGCATTGCAGAGCCCGGCCCGCGCGCAATCGCGCGAGGTCACGGGAGAGATCGTCGCCGAATGTTTCGACGGGCGCATTCACCACCACGTCACCTTGGCGCATTCGTTTGCCGTCTAAATGGAGGCTCCGGATTTGCCCTTCCGAAGTGCTGCATTGAAGGCTTTAGAGCCTTGGATATCGCCAGGCATGGACGAGTTTCATGCCGCCCTCGGGTCTTGAGCCGCATTGTTGTTATCGATATCATTTATTGGTACGACTTGACACCGGGGAACGGCGCGGACGCGGCAAGGCACCGTCTGGCGGCCCCGGAACGGCACATCGACCCTCCTCGTTCGCAGCCACATAGCGCGGAAATCGCAAAAAGCATGAAGTCACCCAGGAAACCACCCACCATGAGCGATGTCGCCCGCGAAGCAGGCGTCTCTCCGATGACCGTATCGCGGGCATTCAAGTCGGATGCCTATGTCAATGACGAGACCCGCAAGGCCATTCTGCTCGCAGCCGACCGTCTCGGCTATGTCATGGACAGCATGGCCTCGGGCCTGTCTTCGCGGAAAACAGGCTTCGTTGCCGTCACCATCCCTTCGATCAACAATGCCAATTTCGCCGACACCGTGCGCGGCCTGACCGAGGGGCTGCAGGAAAAGGGACTGCAGGTGCTGCTCGGCTACACCAACTACAATCAGGAGGAAGAGGAACGGCTGGTTCGTCAACTCCTGACACGGCGCCCCGAAGCAATCGTTGTCACGGGCGGCACCCACACTGGCAAATGCCGAACCATGCTCGAAAATGCCGGCATCCCGGTGATCGAGACATGGGACATTCCGGCCGACCCGATCGATTCCATTGTCGGATTCTCCAATGCGGAAGCTTCGGCAAAGATCGTCGGGCATCTCGTTGCCACGGGGCGGACAAAGATTGCCTTTCTGGGCGGCGACGCCAGCCGTGACACCAGGGGCTTTGACCGGCGCCGCGGCTTTGTGCGGGAGATGGAATCCCGCGGCCTGGACGCCACCCGGCTGGTAGAGGCGGGGCCGCCGCCGATTTCCATGCGGGAAGGCGCCGATGCACTTGCCCGGCTGATGTCCAGATGGCCCGACACCGAAGCCGTGGTGTGCGTCTCGGACCTGGCCGCGTTCGGCGCCATGACCGAATGTCAGAGGCGCGGGCTGGCCGTGCCGGGCACGATCGCCATAGCAGGCTTCGGCGCTTACGAAATCTCCGATATCTGCGTGCCGCCGATCACCAGCATCGATCCGCATTGCTACCAGATCGGACTTCTGGCTGCGCGTCGCATCATCGACCTGCTGTCGGATGGCCCGGACAGCGGGACCAAAAGCCAGACGCTTGTCGAACCAAGCCTGTTGGTTCGCGCGTCAACATTGTCGGAACGCAGTTCCTGAATGCCCGTCGGAAGCCTGACCGAAAACGGAAATCCGATGCGCCATGACAAGCCGTGACGGCGTGGTCAGACAGACCAGCCCGAATCCTCAGTATTCACCCTCTTCGAGTACGCTGGAACCATGCCCGAGCTTGTCCAGCCCTTCGGCCCAGTAGTCGGCCACCAGCGGATGCCCGAGAAGGTACTCGGCGGTATCCCCTTCTCTCCGGTCACGCGCCAGCTCCAGGGTCTCCGCCCAGCTCTCGACATCCGCATCGCCGCGGCCAACCCACATCAGGGCGACCAGTTCGGCCAGTTCGTCCTCGTTGAGGCCCTCGAACTCTTCAAGTATCTCCTCGCGGTTGAGGTCGCCGGGTGTTTCCTGAAGGGCTTCCGGACCGGCGTCATCCGTGGCGTTGCCACCATCATCCGGGATCACGGTATCTTCCTTTGCCATCAGGGCACGGATCCTCAGGATCAGGCTGCGAAGATAGCCGGGCTCAATGGTCAGTTCATCCATCGTTGAAGTCCTTCCAAGCCGCGGGGGAACATTCATGACTTGCCTTGCGGCTGCTTGTTTTTAGCAGGGCCGGGCCGCGACGATCTTGATATGCATCAACGAGCAGGGATGCTTGTCGGCGTAAGAATATCTCTTCGCGCAATGAAGAGCTTTGTTTCCAGCTCTTCGGCAGCGACGTTGAATGAGCCGGACAAGTGGTTTGCACATGCATGTGGCCGATTGCGAATTCAGCACGCGATTGTCCCAAGTCGACGCCAGCCATGCTTGTGTTTGTCATCGATGCACGACCACCGGCAGTCGCCGTTTGCCGGAACATGGTCGGCAAGACATTCGAAATCCGTGTGCTGCGTGACATCCGCCGACCGGCCATCAGCCACGACTGCAATTGCCTGGTGTTCACGTATTCAAGGAGGCTGGATCATGCAGGATGAATCCCCACCCGCAAGCGGAGACAGGACACCGCGGTCGCAAGACCCCGGTTCGTCGGCCGATGAGGCCCCTCGCATTCTGGTGTGCGTTGATCTGGCGAGGGAAACCAGCGAAATCATCCCGCCGGCAAAGGCGATTGCCAGGGCGCTGGACGGCAAGCTCGAATTTCTCCACGTCCTTGAAACCCATGGTCCCGCCGAGACCGGTTCGCCCGTTGACCCGGTTGAATGGGATATCATCCGGCGCGAGGCAAAAGCCCATATGGCGCAGTATGCCGAAGCTGACGAAGTGCTGGTGACGCACCTGCTCGAGGGCCGGAGCGCCGAACAGATCTGCAGTGAATTGGCGAGCAGGCCGCAGGATATAGCCGTTCTGGGCCGCGGCGACGAGGTATCGAGGTCCCACCTGGGCGAAACGGTACGAAAGATGCTCGAAAGCCGCCTCAATTCGCTTCTTCTGGTTCCGATCGGGGTCGAGCCGAAACAGAAATTTTCCCGGATTCTCGTGCCGCTCGATTGTTCTGGACGATCCGAACGCATCATGCCGGTTGTCGAGAAAATCGCCCGGTCCGAAAATGCCGAGCTGATCCTGGTGCACGCGGTTCCCGAACCGGTTCTCAGCGGCGGCGAACCGGGCCAATCCAGCGACCAGGCATTGAAGTCGCAGATCAACCAGCGCAACGAACGTGTTGCCCGGGATTATCTCGACAGATTGTGCGGACGTGTACGTGCCGATGGCCTGCGCGTCAGAAGCCTGGTTCTCCGGGGAGGCGATGTTCGCCGCCAGCTGGCCGCGGCAATCGGCGAGCAGGCGACGGATCTTCTCGTTCTGGCGTCCCACGGACACAGCGGGTTCGCCGATGTCCCGTTCGGCGATGTCGCCAGTTATCTCGTCAAGCAAGCGACCGTTCCGACCCTGCTGATCCGGCTTGGCGACACTGTCACCCAGGGACACGCCTACTCGGATGCCCGCTCGAAAGGCGTTCGCAGTCCTGGCACGCTGGCACAATGAAACCGGACGAGATCCAGCATCAATCCAGTCCGTTGGCGGAAAAGGCTCGCGCCCTGGCCGGATCCGCCAGGGCCGGTTCGCCGCCGCCTGCGTCGCTCGATGTTCTCAAGAACATCGAGCAATTGCCGCAATGGCTGGAACGCCTGAGACAGTTCTGCGCCGATCCAAAGCCCGATCAGGCACGCGCCGCCGACTGGCTGCTCGACAATGATTACCAGGTGGCCCGCGCCATCCGGGAGGTGCGCAACGACATCCCCGCCGATTTCTATCGCCGGCTGCATGCGGCGGGCGATAAAGGCCCCGCCCTGCCGCGCGTCTTCGCGATCGCCCACGAGATGTTGGCCGCCTCGGGCTTTCAGATCACCATGCCGGCTCTGGTTGATTTCCTCAGCGCCTATCAGCAGGTCTCGCCGCTGACGCTGGCGGAACTATGGGCGCTTCCCTCGATGTTGCGGCTTGCCGCTCTGGAAATCCTGGCGAATGGCTTCGGCGAGCTCGACCAGAGCCTTGCGCCTCCAATCGAGTTCAGCCGCTTCGTTGCACACAGCCGGCCTCCGGATCCGACAAGTTGCGTTTCCCAGGCGATCACCGCACTCGTCGCGGTGCACGGAATTGACTGGCGCGACGTGGTCGACAACACCAGCATGACCGAGGCGTTGTTGCGCACGGATCCGGCCAGTGTCTACGCGCGCATGGATTTCGAGACGCGCAACCGGTACCGCAGCTCAGTCGAGGACCTCAACGCCGGATCGGGTGTAGGTGAACTGGCCATCGCCGAAACCGCCCTCGATCTTGCGCGCGCAATGGCTGACGATCGGCGTCGTGGCCATGTCGGATACTGGCTGATCGATGACGGACGCCCGGAACTGGAGCGCAGGCTCGGGTGCCGTGTGCCGACGGATCAACGATTGCGTCGCGTGGCCTTGCGCCATGCGGGAAAGATCTACGCGGCCGCTCTTGCCGCCTTCATGATCATGGCTCTCGTCTTGCCTGCGCTTTCCATCCACGGATCCGGTGCAGGCCCGGGGACCCAGTTTGTGGTTGTCTTGATGTCTCTGCTTCCGGCGACAATTCTCGGCATTGCGGTTCTTCACTGGCTCATTGCGCGCCTGACCCGGCCACGCCTCTTGGCGAGGATGGATTTCCGCAAGGCGATCCCCGAGGACTGCCCGACCTGCGTGGCCGTGCCAGTGATCATCAAGCGGCCTGAAGAGATCGCCGGCATTGTCGAGAAATTGGAAATCCGCTTCCTGTCCAACCGCGATCCGATGCTGCGTTTTGTGCTGCTCTCCGACTATGCCGACGCCCGCGACGCGCATCTGCCTGAAGATCAAGACATCAGGCAGGCATTGACGGACGCCATCCGCGAGCTCAATGCGCGCTACGCCGACGATGCCGGCGGTCCGTTTCATTTGCTGCACCGTCCGCGGCGCCACAATCCTTCGGAAGATTGCTGGATGGGATGGGAACGAAAGCGCGGCAAGCTCGAACAGTTCAACGCGTTGCTTCTGGGTGGAAGCACCGATGTCTTCGAATGTCATGAAGGAGACATCGGCAGGCTGCGGGGCACTCGCTTCGTCATCACGCTGGATGCCGATACCACCCTGCCGCCGGGGACGGCGGCCAGGCTGGTCGGCACGCTCGCCCATCCGCTGAACCAGGCGGTCCTCGATCCGCATACCGGCAAGGTCATTGCCGGATACGCCATCGTTCAGCCAAGGGTCGAGATCTTGCCGCTCAAGGGACCGGTTTCGCTGTTTTGCCGCCTCTATGCCGGCGACACGGCAATCGACATCTACTCGCGCGCGGTGTCCGATGTGTATCAGGACTTGTTCGCCACCGGCATCTATGTCGGCAAGGGCATCTATGACGTCGCGGCCTTCCAGCAAAGTCTCAAGGGCCGGGTGCCCGAAAACGCGGTGCTGAGCCACGACCTGTTTGAGGGATTGCATGGGCGGTCGGCATTGGCCACCAACATCGTGCTTTATGAAGATTTCCCCGACACCTACATCGAATATGCAATCCGGATGCATCGCTGGATACGGGGCGACTGGCAGTTGCTGCCATGGCTCGGCCGCATGGTTCCGGGTGCGGATGGCAAACCTGTTGCAAGCACCCTCTCAGGCCTGGACCGCTGGAAGATCATCGACAATCTCCGCCGCAGCCTGCTCGCGCCGGCCTTGCTTCTCTTCTTCATCGGTGGCTGGCTGCTGATCCCGGACAGCGCCTGGGTCTGGACGGCACTCGGCATTCTAGCCCCCGGCGCCTATCTTGTCGGCGAACTGCAGGCAATCATCACGGGCAGCGCGCGGCGGAGATTGCTCGGCGATCTCGCGCTTCGCCTCGGCGAACGGGTTGGCCGCTGGTTTCTCACCATTGCCTTCCTGGTAAGCGACACCTTGATGTCACTCGATGCGATCGGACGGACGCTTTGGCGGCTGGTCTTCAAGCGAGGCCATTTGCTTGAATGGCGCTCCGCAGCGCATACCCGCGCTCTTATTGGCCGTGACAACTCCCGGCTGAACACCTGGCGCATGATGTGGCCATCCACTGTTGTCGCCCTGCTTCTGGCGGTGGATCTGGCGATCTACAAGGCCGCCGCTCTGCTGCCGGCAGCGCCGGTTCTGATGCTCTGGCTGCTGGCGCCGGAGATCGCGCTCTGGCTCGGCAAGCCGCGCACGTTCCGCCAGGAATCCTTGCAGGACAGCGATCGCGGTTTTCTCAGACACATCGCCCGCCGCACCTGGCTCTACTTCGAAACCTTCGCCGGTCCCGATGACAACTGGCTGCCGCCGGACAATTTCCAGGAAACGCCCAGGAGCGAAATCGCGCATCGTACATCGCCCACCAATATCGGGCTGTTTCTTGTCTCGGCCAAGGCCGCCCACGATTTCGGTTTCGTGGAGACATCCGATTTCGCCGCCCGTGTCCACAACGCAATGGCAACCATCGAGAGGCTGGAGTCCTATCGCGGCCATATCCTGAACTGGTATGACACCCGCACCCTGGCACCGCTTGAACCCCGTTATGTCTCGACCGTCGACAGCGGCAATCTTGCCGTCAGCCTGCTCGCGTTGCGCAGGGGATGCCGCGAAGCGGCCGATGCGCCAGCCGTCGGCGAAGCAACATGGGAGGGCCTGAGATGCCTGCTCGAATTGCTCACCGATGCCGTCCGGGCGCTCCCGGCATCCGAACTGGATGCCTTGAACCGGTGCGAGACGGAATTCGAGCGAGCGCTCGATCGCGCCACAGACCCGGACGCCGACTGGTACGGCTCTCTCAAGCTCTTTTCGGAGACGCTCTGGCCCAATCTCGACCGGGCGGTCGCGGACTGTATTTCCTCCGCGCCTGATGCAACGGAGAGACGCCTTGCCGATGTCCACGTCTGGCTTGAACGCATCCATCACCACATCCGTGCACTGACGCGCGAATCCGACACTTGCCTGCCCTGGCTTGCCGTCATCGCCCAGGCGCCGGAAGGAATGGAAACCGTGGCCCGGACGGTCATGTCCGTTCTGCCGCCAACGATGCCCATGATGGAAATCGCGGAACGTCGCAAGGACGCGGAAGCGCTGGTCAAGACCGCCACGGCGGATGGAGTCCTGACAGCCGTCCAGCGCGACTGGATCAATCGCATCACGGCCGCGATCGCAAGCGGGACGGAAGCCCAGCAAATCCTTCGTGGCGATCTGCTGGAACTCGCGTCACGCTGTGAAACACTTGCCTACGGGATGGAACTCACCTTCCTCTACGACAGCGAGGTGCGCCTGTTCCGGATCGGCTACAATGTCGGCACCGGCCAGCTCGATACCAATCACTATGATCTTCTGGCGACCGAGGCGCGCATAGCCAGCTACTTCGCCATCGCCAAGCACGACGTGCCGATCGAACACTGGTTCTCGCTCGGACGGCCGGTCACCCGGCTGAAGAACCGGCCATCGGTTTTGTCCTGGAACGGGTCGATGTTTGAATACCTCATGCCGCCGATCTTCCTGCCCGGCCAGCGCGATACGTTGCTGGGCGAGAGCGAGATGGCGGCGGTTGAATTCCAGCGCGCCTATTCGCGCGAGCGCGGTGTGCCCTGGGGCATCTCCGAATCCGCATTCGCCACCACGGATCCGGAGGGCAACTACCAGTATCGGGCTTTCGGCGTGCCGGGGCTCGGCCTGCGGCGCGGCCTGACCGATGATCTGGTGATCGCCCCCTATGCAAGTGCCCTGGCGCTGTGTTGCTGGCCGGGCGCGGCGGTCAAGAACATGCGGCGTCTGCGGGAGCTTGGCGCACTCGGCGTCTACGGGTTCCATGACGCGATCGATTATACGCCGAGCCGGGCGACGGAGGGGCGGGGCTTCAGTATCGTACGCAACTACATGGCGCACCACCACGGCATGACCATGGCCGCGATCGCCAATGCGCTCAATGACGATATCTTCGTGCGCCGGGCGTTGTCGGGACGGCGGATGCAGGCCGTCGAACAGCTCCTGCTCGAACGTGTCCCCTGGGATGCGCCGGTCGAAAAGGGACGCCTGGACGAGGAACGGCTTGCGGCCCGCAAGCAACGGATCCTCCAGCCACTCTCTCCCTGGGTGCCATCCCCCCGCGCCATGGTGCCGCAGATACAGATGCTCGGCAACGGCCGGATGGCCGCCTGGATATCGGAATCGGGCGCCGGCGGATTGATGCTGGGCGACACCGCGCTCACCCGCTTTCGGCCCGACGCCACCACGGACAATTGCGGGTACTGGGTCTATGTGCGCGATCTGGAGACCGGAGACCTTTGGTCGGCGGGCCGGATGCCGACGGGCGTGGAAAGCACCGACCGCAGGGTTGTCTTCCACCAGCACATGGTCGAGTTCTTCCAGCGCAACAACGGCATTGCGGTTCGCATGGAGGTTTCGGTGTCGCCTGCCGACGATGCCGACATCCGCGAAATATCGGTCACCAACGAGAGCGACAGGCCACGCCGTATCGAGTTCACCAGCTATGCGGAAGTCGTGCTTGCTCCGCCGCTCGATGACGAGCGCCACCCCGCTTTCAGCAAGCTCTTCGTGGAAAGCGACTATCTCGGTCCGCAGCGCGGACTGTTGTTCACGCGCCGGCCGCGGCGGCCGGAAATGAAACCGCCGGTGCTGCTGCACACGCTGGTATCCGACGACCCGGAGATTGCCGTCACCGCCCATGAAACCGATCGCGCCCGCTTCATCGGCCGCCTCGGCGGTCTGCGCAGTCCGGCTGCGTTTGCCCAGGGGCTGAGCAGGACGGCGGGATCAACGCTCGATCCGGTCATGAGCCTGCAGACCGAGATTGCCCTTGAGCCAGGCGAAACCGGGAACTTTGCATTCGTCACGGTTTCAGGCACCGGGCGCGGCGATGTGCTCGAAATCGCCCGGCGGCATCCGCTGCGGGGGCTGGCTCCGGTCCGCCAGGATGCTTCCCGCGCAGCCGCGCGCGAGGTCGCCCGCCTTGACATTGACCCTGTCCGGCTGCCCGAGCTTCAGGTGCTCGCCTCGCTTTTGCAGATGCCGCACCCGGATTTCCGTGAAGCACCGTCCGCAATCGGCGCCACCTCGGCACGTCAGCCCGACCTCTGGCAATTCGGCATTTCCGGGGACAACCCGATCCTGTTGTTGCGCATCGCCGGAGAGGTCCCGTCGCAGTTGCTCGAACTGCTGGTCAAGGCGCAACGCCTCTGGAAGCATGGTTGCATGCGCTGCGACCTGGTGGTGCTGCGCAGCGAACCCGCCGGCTATGAAGCCCCGCTTCGCGAGCGCATCCTGGCGATTCTGCGCGAAACCGGGACCTACGCCAATCTCGGAACGGCAGGCGGCATTCATCTCGTCTCGGCTGCCGCCATGACGCACGAAACCCTGCAACGCCTCACAGCCTCCGCAGCGGTTATCCTTGACGACGACGATGTTCCGTTGGCGACCAAGCTCGATCGGGTTCTGGAACGGCGTGCGTCCGCCCCGCGCTTCCTGCCCTCGGGCGCGGTGTCCTACCCGGAAATCCCCGCGATCCCGCGCCCCGAAGGCCTCCTGTTCGACAACGGAACCGGCGGGTTCGATCCGCAGGACGGGGATTACGTCATTCATCTCGACGCGGGTCGGAAAACCCCGGCACCCTGGTGCAACGTGATCGCCAATGACGGCTTCGGCACCATCGTCAGCGAAGCCGGTCTTGGCTTCACCTGGGCCGTCAATAGCGGCGAAAACCGGGTGACGCCCTGGGGCAACGATCCGGTCAGCGATACGCCCGGCGAAGTGCTTTACCTGCGCGACGAGCAGGACGGTGCGGTATGGACCCCGACACCTGCCCCATTGGGCGGGGATAGCGCCTGTCAGATCCGCCACGGCGCCGGATGGACTGAATGGAAACGCAACAGCCGCGGGCTGGAACAGACCCTGCGCAGCTTCGTCCCCGTCGACGATCCGGTGAAACTTGTCACCCTGAAACTGGTCAACAAGACCGGCGCCGTCCGGCGGATCACGGCGACCTATTATGCCGAATGGCTTCTCGGTGCGATGGCCAGCCGGACCAGGCCGTTCACCACCTGCGTCCACGATTCCGCAAACCGGGCCATTCTGGCCGAAAACGGCTGGAACCCCGAATTCGCCGGACGCGTGGCGTTTCTGACGGCGACCTTGCCGCCCCATAGCCTCACCGGAAGCCGCTACGATTTTCTCGGCAGCGAGGGAGATGTCGGCAACCCGGCAGGCTTGCATCACTGGGATCTCGGCGGACGCTTCGTCGCGGGCGGCGATGCCTGCGCCGCCTATCAGGTCCATCTCGATATCGAGCCCGGTGCAACCCGGGAAGTCACCTTCGTTCTCGGACAGGCTGCGGGCCATGCCGAAGCACTCGGCTTTGTCGAGAAGTGGCGCGCGCCGGAAGCGGCGGCGAATGCCTTTGGAGAGGTCGAGAAGCTTTGGCAATCGCGACTCACCGCGGTGCAGGTCAGCACGCCCGATCCGGCATTCGACCTGATGGTGAACCGCTGGCTGCTTTACCAGACGATGGCCTCTCGGCTCCTGGCCCGCGCCGGCTTCTATCAGGCCGGCGGCGCCTTCGGCTATCGCGACCAGCTTCAGGACGTGCTGGCCGTGCTGGTGAGCGAGCCGCAGCGGGCCCGTGCCCAGATCCTGCTCGCCGCGGCGCATCAGTTCGAGGACGGCGACGCCCAGCACTGGTGGCATCCGCCTTTGGGGCGCGGCGTGCGCACGCATTGTTCGGACGACT